>JBGVFV010000084.1:0-2930 GCA_045121295.1 Candidatus Pelethenecus sp. | reverse complement strand
GATAACTTACCATCTTTATATGGAATCAATAATCTAGTACGAATAGTAGAAGGACCTACATTAGATAAGATATCATCTATTAGGGCATTTAAATTATATTTTGTTTTATTTGAAAATGGCAATGATGGATAACCTATAATTTGTAGATGTTCATCTAATGTTTTATCCCATTTATTAAGCAAGAATAATGTTGGTAATTTATCTGCATCTAAGGATTTTAATACATCCATTACAACATTAGCTTGTTCATTTAAATAAGGACTTGATGAATCGACAACATGAATAATGTAATCAGCATTCTTTATTTCTGCAAGGGTTTGATAGAATGAGTTAACTAAATTATGTGGTAATTTAGAAACAAATCCAATCGTATCAACAAGAATAAATTCTTTTTTTTCATAAACAATTTTACGATTGTATGTTGAAAGGGTTGCAAACAATTGATCTTTTTCTAATACTTGTTTATCTGTTTTTTCAATATAATTTAAGATAGTATTCATGGTAGAAGATTTACCGGCATTAGTATATCCAACTAAAGCAACAATCGGAATTTCATTACGTTTACGTTTTTGAATTTGATTTTCTTTCATTTGTTTAAGATGTTCTAATTCACGTTTGTAACGATTAATCTCAGCTAGTAAATGACGACGGTCAAGTTCTAATTGAGTTTCCCCTGCACCTTTACTAGACATAGAACCACTGGCTCCACCTGAACGAGATTCTTTTTCTCTTAACGCACCAAGTCTTGGAAGCTTGTATAAAGCTTTAGCTAGTTTTATTTCAAGTGCCGCTTCTTTAGTAGACGCTCTGAGTTCAAATATTTTAAGAATTAAATAACTACGGTCAATACATTCAACTTTTAATTCTTCACCAACATTTCTTAATTGTGATGGTGTTAATTCATCATTAAAAATAACAATATCAGCATCATACGCAACAATTGATAATCCTATTTCAGTAAGTTTGCCTTTACCAACGTATGTTTTTGTGTTTGGTTTTTCTAATTTTTGAGTTACTTTACCAACAACTTCAATATCTAATGCTTCAGCTAAATTCTTTAATTCATCTAATGAATAATCTAAATCATATCTATCGTAATTTGTACTTACACCAACTAATACAGCTTTCATATTTAACACCTCCAGTAGTGTCAATTAATTATACTAGAAATATTGTTAAACTTCAAATTAAATAAGAATATTATAAGTAGTTCATGCATATAATATTTTATACAGGGAGGCTGAGACTATGGAAGATTTAAGTATAAGAGCTAGACAGGTATTAGAGTTAATGAAGAAGTATTCAACAAATAATAATGTAAGGACTATAGGTAGTGAATTTTTGATACTTGCAATGTATGAAACAGAAGATAGTCTGTGTCATTTTTTATTGTCTGAATATGATATAACAAAAGAAGAAATAATAGATAAGACAAATAATATTTATATATTAAGAAAAGAAATGGGAGAATATAATTCTTCTTTATCTACTATTCTTAAACAAGCAAGAATATTAGCTAATGATAATCCTATATCTGAAGAACATTTGTTTATGTCCGTGTTGTTGTGTAGAAATACTATAGCATGTTCTATATTAGAAGCGTTAGATTTAGATATAGATGATTTAGTAGAAGATGTTAAAGAAATATATGATTTTACTAATTATGATGGTAATAGTGAAGTTGGATTTATTAGAAATATAACTAAAGAAGCAAAGAATCAAGAATTAGATAATTTTATAGATAGAAGAGATTATTTAAAAAGATTAGATGTAATTATTAATCGTAAATATAAGAATAATCCCTTGCTTATAGGAAATGCAGGGGTTGGTAAAACAGCTATTGTTGAAGGGTACGCAAAACGTTTGGTTGAATCGAATTCTGATTATAGTGTGCTTGCATTAAACTTAACATCAATGCTTGCAGGAACTCGTTATCGTGGAGATTTTGAAGAACGATTTGATAAATTTATCAAAGAGATTGCAAGCAAGAAGAATGTTATTGTTTTTATAGATGAAATTCATACAATTGTTGGAACCGCAACAACCGATGGTAATTTAGATGTTGCAAATATGTTAAAACCATTACTTGCAAGAAATGGTATTAAATTAATAGGTGCTACAACGTTAGAAGAATATCATAGAACGATAGAAAAGGATAAAGCTTTATCTCGTCGTTTTCAAACTATATATATTAATGAACCAAATATCACAGAAACATTTGATATTATGTTTGGGATAAAAGAAGATTATGAAGAATATCATAATGTAAGAATTGATGATAAAGTGTTAGAATACTTAATCAATCAATCTGATAAATATATAAATAATAAATATAGACCAGATAAATGTATTGATATTTTAGATGATTTATTATCTACTGCTCGTATAAATAACAAAGATGAAGTTAGTATAGAAGATGTTGATAATTCTATTAATTATTATTTAGGTAATAGAATTAATAAAGAAATAAAGGATCTTAATTATAAAGAATTAGAAAAATATCACTGGTTATATAATAATCATTTATTAGAAGAAAAGCCTTTATTAAAGATTAGATATGAAGGTAATGAATACGGATTAGAATATTTATTAAGCGATCTTAAACATATTTTTAATATAGGTGAAGAAGCTATATTATTAGTTGATTTAGAAGGATATAAAGATAATTATATGTTATCTAGTTTAGTAGGTGCTCCTCCAGGATATGTAGGATATAATGAAGAAGGATTATTATCTAAGCACGTATTAAATTACCCTAATGGAATAATGGTATTTAAGAATTTTAAGAGTGCAGGAAATTCTATTAGATCATTTATAAATAATTTACTAATTAATGGTTTCTTTAATGATCAAAAATCTAGGTTAATAAATCTTAATAATATAATAGTTGTTATAGAAGGAATAGAAAACAATAATTATATTGGTTTTAA
>JBGVFV010000083.1:0-4930 GCA_045121295.1 Candidatus Pelethenecus sp. | reverse complement strand
TGAAGCAAGTCTAGCTGAAGGTGAAATGAGTGTTTATATCGGAGTTGATGGTGAAAAAGAATTATTATTTATAGTTAAGGGTGGAGAATCCTACGACGAAACGATTACACTTCATAATAAATATGATAATGAAAAAACAATCTACATTATTCTTGAATCGACAGGTAAATGTGTAGATGGTGATTTTGAGTTTGAGTACAATTAATTTAAGTGAAGCAAACAAATAAATTAGAATTTGGCGGTGATAATATGCTAATAAAAATAGGTGATTTTGAATATTCTCAAGTATGGGATGGTGTATTCTATAAGAGATTATCTAATTATCCGCAAATATCTGATTGGGAGATTAGAACTATTATTGAGTTTATAAAATATGAAAAAAGATATGGTAGAGAATGTAAAATTGAATGCGAAGATAGAGATATTTTAAATTTAATTAATGAAAGCTTTATAAATAAAGAAAAGTATTTAAGTACATCTAGACCTAAGTTGTTGACTGAATGTACAGCATGTCCTTATAGAAAGGGCTGTGTTACAGATTATGTATGTCACACGACTTCTTTAGATAATGCAAAAAAAATATTTGAATGTGGAAAACTATTATCCGCATTAAATGCTCGAAAAGTTTCAGTTGAAGAACTAATGAGTGAAAAGCGAAATGCGGCAAATGACCCAGCTGATTATTTTGAATACATAATGTTTGCGTGGGGAAATTGTCAAGCAGGTGATAGATTGGTTATGGAAAGGAAATTAGGGAGATTTCCAAACGATGATGATTTAAGTGTTAATTTCACACCAGGTGTTAGATTTTATTTTAAATATGATCAATTATTAAAACATCCAAACGCCGTATGTGATGGTGTTTTACCTATGAAAGTCAAGGATGAAATTATTCTTAGTGATTGGGTTTATAAAATTGTGATACCAATGAAACTTAAAAATGACCTTGGCTTATATATCCCGGCTAATCTAAATGATAAGATTATTTATATTGAAAATGATTGTAAAGATATATGGGATTGGTCTGAAAAAGTATATAGGATTATAGAAGATAGTCTTAATAGATAAATTCCTATTAATCGAGCAGTGATATCTACAAACAAAAATTAGTGCAAGGTTCAGCATGTTGAGTGTATCATACTACTAAACCGAAAAGAAAATAAAAACTAATAAAACAAAGCTAAAATTGCTATTTTAATGGTGGTTTTAGTTTTTTTCTTTTATACTTCAAAAAATATATGAATTATTTCTTTATATAAAAATGGGTATTTATCATTTTAATGATAACCAATACATGTTATAATTAAGAATAATAGTATTTTATTAAAAAAACACAAGTGATTAAAAGATTATAATTGGAGTGGTTTACATGAAATTCAAAATTAATAATTATATTTTAGAAGAATTAAAGAAATCAGATAACGATAAGAACTATGATCTATTCATTTATAATTTAAATACTTACACGAGCGTTTATGGATATTATGAAAGAAAAATGTCTTTGATTGGTTTAATAAGATTGTTATGTGAAAATAATTTCTTAGAAGAAGCTAAATCCATTCTTGATAATGTAATAAAATACAATTTAGTACATAAGAATTATTTTATGGCTGAAGGTATAGGTAAATGTGCATTTATAGTTGGTGATTATGAGAATGCTGTAAAATTCTATGAAGCATATTTCAATGACAAACATTATTCTGTAGATTTATTTATCTTAGAAGATTTAGCAATGTCCTATTATCATATAGGACAATATGATAAAGCTATGAAATTTTATGAATCATGGAAAAAATATAATAAGAATTATTATGCTGAATCACAATATTATGCTGGTGAAATGGCCGTTAAAATAGGTGATTATAAATTAGCTATAGAAAAATATAATAATTTTATAAAGGATGACTCTTTTTTCTCAAAAAAAGAAGAAGCTATTTTAAAGTTAGCTAATGCTTATTTAACAGGTACTTTTTCTAAAGATGGTAAAAGTGATGCATCTATACCTATAAGTGTAAGTAAGGCAATTTCTACATATAAAAATCTTTATAAAACTGATTGTGCATATAGAATAGGATTGATATATTATTATGGTTTAGGTAATGAAAAAGTAAACTATAAAAAAGCTGTTAAATATTTACTAGAAGGTTCTTATTCGTATGAAATGGGTGAATGCTATTATTATGGTAGAGGTATTGAACAATCGTACTCACATGCATACAAACATTATGGTGAAGTTGCGAAACAAAATAGAGCCTTATTAGATGATTCTGTATTTTGTGATAAAGTAGTAGAATGTAAAAAATATAATAATCTAGCATCATATATTGATGAGATTTATTATGAGATTTTGATTAAAAGAAATGATGTGACTGCATATTATTATCTAGCTAAAGAATATGAGAAAAAATTAAAATATTCTTCTCGAATAGAAGAATTGACAAAGAAAATAATAGATGCTTATAGTAATTATCTAAAACTTGTTGATTATGAGACACATATTAAAATTCCTTCATTTTTAATAGCTACATATGAATATTTAGACAATAATGGTGTAAATGTTTCTAAATATAGAAAATTATATGTAGTATGTAAGGCTTTATTAAATGATAAGAATTATATGTATGAGGCTGGATGTTTATATTTAAATGGCACTATAGTAACTAAAGATATCAATAAGGCTAAAGAATACTTTAATAATGTTTATCTAGATGTTGAAAAGAGTATAAATGAGACATCAAAGAAGGATGATTTTAATAAGTATATTACTATTTATGAAATATTAAATTTAAGTAATCCAGTTTCTGATTTTAAATATGCTTTAGCTAAAAAATCTTTAGGTGAATATAAGTATGTTAAAACTTTAGGTTATATGTATTTAGAAGGCAAAGGTACTACTAAAGATATTAAAAAAGCTAAAGAACTATTAAATGATTATTTATTAGACTTAGAAAGTACATTATCTATCGAAAATCCAAGTAATGCAGAGAAATATATAGATTTATTTGATCAATTAAATCAATATACTAGTAAAAAAACATTTAAATATTTCTTCGCTAAAGCTTTATTAGGTGATGAGAATTCTATTAATAAAGTAGCTGAAATGTATATGGAAGGCAGTGGAGTAGAAAAAGATGTAGAAAAAGGAAGATACTTCTATAACATCCTACTTCAAAAGTTAGAAGCTAAGTTTGATGAAACAAATAAAGAATTATTAAAAGAATATATTTTACTATATGAAAAAATGTATTCTAAAGATGAAAGAAGTTCATTTAAATATTTTTTAGCCTATGCTTGTTTTGAGAATCATTATTGTGAATATGTAGTAGGTCTACATTATGAAGCAGGTGATGGTGTTGAAATGGATATAGAGAAAGCTAAAGAATACTTTAAGAAAGCTTATGAAGGTGGATGTGAAATTGCGTATGGTAAATATCATGAATATTTTGAACCAGACGCTAAACCTAAGGTTAGTGAAGTATTAGTTGTAAGATATATTCAATTATTAGAATTAAATGAAGATACTGATATTACTGAAGAAGATGTTATATCTTCATATAAAGCATTATCTAAAATATATCATCCTGATATAGCTAATTCGAGATATAAGGATGGTAAGAAATTTAATGAGCTTAAGAAAGCTAGAGATTATTTATTAGAATACATTGAAGATGTAAATTCAATTAGACAAGCTTATTTTTTTGAATCTTAGAATAAATTAATATAGTTATTTTCAAAAGAGGTGACTTTTATGTTTAGAAGAAATATAAAACCTATTTGTTATAAAAAAGAAGGAATTACTATTAGACCAGCTTCCTTAGGTGAAGAATATGATATTGGTGGATGGTTTACTAGTTATGATTGGATAAAGATAGGTTATGAATATGAAAAATATCAAAGTAGATATTCTGATATTAATTATGTAATGACTGATAAATTTGGAATATTTGGTTATTTCTTAGCCAATCAAGAAATTAATACAGGTAATAATTCTAATATACCTTTATATAGTAAAGAATTAATTATTTGTGATTTTGTAGTAGATTCAAAAGCCTATTCAAAATATTCAAAAAAATTAATAGATTTTATGATTAAGTATGCTATACATAATAGTTATAGTGTTATTACATTTTATAAATCAGATGAATATAGTGTATTTAATAATTTTATTAATAGACATTATAACGTTAAATTAATTGATGAAAAGTATTACTTATTTATTGATAATCCTAAGATAAGAAGCTATCAAAGACATTTAACTATATACGATAATGATAATATTAGTATTGAAAATATATATTTCTTATATGATTTAGGCTTTGATGTATTAAAGACTAAATGTAGATATAAATTAAATGATAATGAAGAAATAAGTGTTGATAGAAAAACGGGTATTATTACATTTCCTAGTAATGTAGAAATAACTAGTGAAGTAGTATTAAATGATTATACTAGGACATTAGTATATACTGTTAAAGGCATGTATCATGCGAATGATATTAAGAATGTTGATATCACTTACTATGTAAATAATCCTAATTATTATGAAGCTATTATTGATGGAACATTATACGTTAGTAAAGAGCTTAATGAAATAAGAGATGATAAAGAATACATGAATTCATTAATTAGTAGAGGGTATGATAAGGTTATTTCTAATCAATTAAGATATGATATGAATCAAACATCTTTTTCAGATAGTCCTGTAATTTATAAATTGGTTAAGTAGAATATTAGTCATAATTATAAAATGAGAAAAAGGATTAGTTCACAATGAAGTAATCCTTTTTTGTCTGTGTGCCGGGCATGGCACTAATCTTACTGGTGAAAGTCCAGTCACGGGTAGTTTACCGCCAAGTGTAGCGAACCACAAGCCGAAAGCAGTAATGCTGGGGTGGAGGAAGTGGTGTAGCAAAGTTCTTGAGCCTACGAA
>JBGVFV010000082.1:0-23256 GCA_045121295.1 Candidatus Pelethenecus sp. | reverse complement strand
GTTCGTAGGCTCAAGAACTTTGCTACACCACTTCCTCCACCCCAGCATTACTGCTTTCGGCTTGTGGTTCGCTACACTTGGCGGTAAACTACCCGTGACTGGACTTTCACCAGTAAGATTAGTGCCATGCCCGGCACACAGTAAAAATAGGTCATTTTTTGTTGTAATGACCTATTTATCTATTTTAATAATACCATATTTAATTAATTCTATTAATGCTTGTGTTCTACTTGATACTCCAAGCTTACCAATCACATTAGAAATGTGATTTCGAGTAGTTTTCTCTGAAATATTTAATTTATCAGCAATAGTTTTAGTTGTTTCATTTGATGCTAAAAGTTTAAATATTTCTAGTTCTCGAGATGTTAAAAAATTATTTCCCATTTTACCTCCATTACTCTATATTAGTTTATGAATAACGGAAACAAAATGTTATAATTGTTTATTAAATATTAATTCTTTTGGATCCTCTTCCAAAATAAATGAACCTATTTCTTTATAACCCACACTTTTCCAAAAGAATTTACCATCTTCATTTATTTGTGTAGATGTCATAACATTACTATAACCTAATAACTTCATTTCAGTTTCAAAAAAATGTACTAATTCTTTACCATATCCATTTCTTTGATAACTATTTTTAATATATAACATATTAATAAACGGTGTATTATCCCAAAACAAGTTATATCTTAATATACCTACTAATTCTTCTTCATCTAAAATCACTAAGCACTCTTTATTATTAATCTTTTTAGTTAAAATCTCTATAGATATATGTCTATCTAGTGATAACCAAAAATCTATATCATTAACATTTGCATATCTAATTTGTTTCATTTTTATCTCCTTCTTCACGGAAATAATTATAAATATTTTCTGCAATATTTTTAGGTATTTTAGCTTCTATTAATTCTTCTATAGAAGCTTCTTTTATTTTCTCAATATTAATAAAATGTTTAAGTAGTTGTTCTTTTCTCTTTTCACCTAAACCATCAATATTATCTAAGATAGATGAGAATATTCCCTTGGCCTTATTACTACGGAAAAAGCTTATCGCAAAATCATGCACTCTTTGAGATATATCTGCAAGTAATAAGAATATCTTACTATTCTTATCTACATCATAATATTCTCCTTCAAAATATAATTTAGATATTTTATGCTTATCATTCTTTTGCATACCTGCAACATTTATATCTAACCCTAATGATTCCAACACTTCTTTTGCGGCATTAACTTGTATTAAACCACCATCCATTAAGATTAAATCAGGCATCTTTTCATCTTCCATTAATAACCTAAAATATCTACGGTATATAACTTCTTTCATAGATGCATAATCATTAGGACCTTCTACAGTTTTGATATGATATTTTCTAAATTCTTTAGGTGCTGGTTTACCATCAATATAACATACCATAGCTGATACTGGATATTCACCATAAAGATTAGAGTTATCAAAAGACTCTATTCTATATGGTGTATCTATATTAAGTAATTCACCTAATTCCTCTATTGTTTCTATTTTCTTCAATACTTGGTTTTTATAGATGTTACGTTTATTCTCTAAATTGAATTTAGCATTATAAATAGCCATGTCTAATAATTCTTTTTTCTTACCTAATTTAGCTTCATAAACACTTAAGCCTAAAGTTTGTTCTAATAGTTCTATATCTAAATCTTTAACACATACCTCTTTAGGTTTATTATTTTCATTATAATATTGAACTAAATAATTTAAAGCTTCATCTTCATAATCACCAATTTTATTAATAATTGTTTGATGATTTTGAACAACATTACCATTACGAGTAATGATAATATTAATAGATATATCATCATTATCATGATATATACCTATATAATCACGACTAGTAAGATCATTAATAGATATCTTTTGTTTAGAAATTGTTTCTTCAATAGCCATCTTTAAATTACGATATTCAATAGCCTTTTCAAATTCTAAATTAATTGATGCTTCTTCCATTTTAGATGTTATTTCTTTAATTAAATCATCTACATCACCATTTAAGAATTTAGTAACTTTATTCTTATAATCTGTATAATCTATTTTTTCATTTTTAATACAAGGTCCTAAACATTGACCAAGATGATAGTATAAACATTCCTTTTTAGGAATTTTATAACATTTACGGAATGGGTAAATTTCATTTAATAAATCAACAGTCATTCTAGCTGCCTTAACATTTGGATAAGGTCCAAAAAACTTACCAAAACCTTTTTTCTTTTTAACTCTAGTTACAATTAATCTTGGATGTTCTTCATTTGTTAAAACAACATATGGATAAGTTTTATCATCCATTAAAGAGATATTATATTTAGGACTATGTTCTTTAATCATGTTAATTTCTAAAACTAAAGCCTCAAGTTCACTACCTGTTATAACATAAGTAAAATCTACTATCTCACTTACTAGTCTGGTAGTTTTAGCATTATGAGCACCATGAAAATAACTACGAACTCTATTCTTAAGGTTCTTAGCTTTACCTACATATATAATCTCATTATTAACATTTCTCATTTGATAACAACCAGGTTTATCTGGAAGTAGCTTTAACTTTTCTTCTAACATATAAACATACCCATCTTAAAATAATATATATCTATTATACAAAAAAAATAATAAAATAAAAAGGTTAGTTACAAACTAACCTTCATAAAATCCTACTTAAAAGTCATTTTAGTATGATCAACTAAGATTTCTTCCAATGCTTGACCTACTGGTTTTACACACATACCATCTTCATAAGAAGTATATTCTTCTTGTTCGATGATTTTAGCACGTTTTGCAGCTGCATATGCTAATTTATATTTTGAATCAATTTTTTCTAATAATGCGTCTACTGAAGGATAACGCATACCATCATAATTTTTCTTATTTGACATAATTAAATTCTTCCTTTCACTAATACCTTAATTATTATAACATATTATATTTTAATTTTCATCAATTAATTCCATATAACTATGGATTGATCTTTCAGTTTTCGCATGTTCAGCACGAATAATAGCCATAATACGGTCAGCCGCATTATTAACCTCATCATTAACAACGATATAATCATATAGATGAGCTAATTTAAATTCTCTATTAGCTTTTGCAATTCTTTCTGCAATCACATCTTCGTTTTCAGTGCCACGACGTTTTAAACGATCATATAAAGCTTGTTTTCCAGGTGGAACAATGAAAATCATTACACAATCAGGTACTTTTCTTTTAACTTGAATTGCCCCCTCAACTTCAATTTCAAGGACAACTTCATTACCCATATCAAGTTGTTCATTAACCTTGTCTAATGGTGTACCATAATAATTTCCAACGAATTCAGCAGTTTCTAAAAACTTGCCTTCTTTTCTTCTTTTAGCAAATTCTTCTTTTGAAACAAAGTAATAATCTACTCCATCAACTTCACCTTCGCGTTTATCTCTTGTAGTCATAGAAACACTATATACAAGATTATGTTTAGGCATATTAAATAAAGCTTTTCTAACTGTACCTTTTCCTACTCCTGATGGACCAGATATAACAACTAATAGTCCGCGATCATTTAACTTCATTGTTTCACTCTCCTTTATATGATTTTATCATTTATGACAATTTCTGACAATACTAAAGCGTTTTACAACTTTTCAATTATATTTTCTAAAGAAAATAAATCTTTTAATACATTATCTATTACTGATGTTACATCATCTGTAATACTAAATCTATATTCTAATACTAAAATAGATTCATCTGTTATATATGCCTTTAAGAATATTGCATTTTTATTTATTTCATTTAAAATACTATAACCATTATGCTTCACATTAATATGATTAACATTTATGTTAATACTTATTAATTCTTTTTTCTCATCTACAGTAATATATGGAAATAACATAAATCCACTTTCTGTAAAACATAATTCAAATTTAATATTTTCATTTTCATTACTATAACTTATATTTTTATCATTAAGATAATTAGTTATTTTTGTTTGTATCTTTTTCTTACTCCTTAAAGCCATATTATCACCTCTTTTTAAAGTATAAAAAAGTATCTATTATATATATTTTATCATATTTTTATTAAAAATAAACTATTTTTATGATATACTTTTTATTGGTGATAAATATGAGTTTTGATGGTGTATTATTACATAATTTAATTTCCGAAATTAATATACTTAAAACTGGACGTATAAGTAAAATAACAGAATCTGGTGATACTGATTTTATCTTAACAGTACGTGTTAACCATAAAAATCATTCATTAATGATTTCTTTTTCTAGTGATTTTGCTAGAATTCACTTAACTAATAAAGAATATGTATCACCTATGACTCCTAAAAGTTTAACTATGTTTTTAAGAAAACATATTGAGGGATATTTTATTGAAGATATCTATCAATATGAAAATGATAGAATTATTGTTTTTAAAGTTTGTGGTTATAATGAGATGCGTGATTTTACAACTAAATACCTTATTTGTGAAATCATGGGTAGATATTCTAATCTTATTCTAACTGATAATAATTATAAAATTTTAGAAGTTCTTAAAAAAGATGGAGTGTCAGAATTCAATCGTATTATGCTTCCAAACGCTACATATGAATTCCCTGCTTCTACTAAACTTAACCCATATAAGTTAAGCATTGAACAGTTAGAACAACTAAATATCACATCACCTAAAGATTTATGTAATAAGCTTGATGGTATATCTTTATTAATGGCTACTTATATCTTCCGTAATGATTATATAGCTTATAATATATATAATGATATTAGAACGGATATTAATCCTGTTGTTTTATTAGATACTAAAAATAAAAAGGATTTCTATTTTAATCCTTTAAATTATGAAACTGTATTAACTTATTCATCTATTAGTGAACTATTAGATAACTTCTATTATGAAGCAGATAAACAAGCTAAAATAAAACTTAAAACTAATGATTTATTTACGTTTGTTAATAGACAAATTAATAAAGGTGAAAAAAAGATTAAAAAGCTAGAAGCTGAAATATTAGACGCAATGAATAGTGAAGAATATAAGATAAAAGGTGAACTTTTATTAAGCTATCACAACCTTAAGGAAAAGAAAGATAAGGTTGAAGTATATGATTATTATAATAATAAGAATATTGTTATTAGCTTAGATTCAAAATACAATGTTATTACTAATAGTCAAAGATTTTATAAAAAATATCATAAAGCTAAAACTGCAATTTCTTATATTAATGAACAAATTGAAATAACTAAAAATGAAATAGAATATTTTAAAATAATTTTATTTCAATTAAATAATTGTAATGTAAATGACGCAATTGAAATCCAACAAGAATTAATAGAACATGGATACATGATAAAAAAAGAAATCAAACAAACGAGAAAAACAAAGCCTCATTTCCTTACATACGTTGTAGATGATACATTTATTACTGTTGGAAAAAACAACTTACAAAATGAATATATAACTCATAAACTAGCCAAGAGTAATGAATACTGGTTCCATGTTAAAAATGGTAGTGGTAGTCATGTTGTTGTTCATAGTGATGAGTTAAACGAAATATTAATAAGAACTGCAGCTAACCTAGCAGCATACAACTCTATTTATAAAGAGTCTTCTACTGTTCCAGTTGATTATACTCAAATACGTAATATTAAAAAAATACCTGGTAAACGTAATTGTTTTGTTACATACACAAAACAAAAAACAATCTATATTGATCCAGATTTAAATCTTATAGAAAGCTTAAAGGTAAAGAAATAATGAATGAATATAAAAAATTTTCTTATTATTTTGATGAAGTAGTTTCTTCATTGAATTATGACTTATGGTTAGAATTTATTGAACCATATTTAAAACCTACAGATATTGTTTTAGATTTAGCTTGTGGAAGTGGTACACTTTTAACAATGTTAAAATTACAAGGTTATAATTGTGAAGGATTAGACTTATCAAGTGAAATAATAGATATCGCAAATGAAAAATCAAAAATTAATCATTTAAATATTCCATATTATGTTATGGATATGACTAACTTTGAATTAAATAAACAATATGATATGATTACTTGTTTCTTTGATTCAGTTAATTTCTTAAAGACTAAACAAGATTTAGATAATATGTTTGGTTGTGTAAGAAAACATCTTAAAAAAGGTGGATTATTTATTTTTGATATATTCTCTAAAACTATGTTCGATGAATATGATAACAATGTTTTAGAAGAAGATTATCATACATTTAAAATAAAATGGTTAACTAATAAAGTTAACCCTACTACTCTTAAACATAATATCACTATAACAGAAGGTGATGTTGTATTTAATGAATCATATTATGAATATTTCCACGAAATAAAAAGCTTAAATCTTGATGGATTTAAGCTAGTTAAAATCTGTGGAGATTTTAATGATGACTATATGGAAGAGGATGAAAGAATCCTAATCATCCTTGAAGCCATCTAATTCTTTATAAGTTTTTCTAAGAGCTATGTAAAAATCGTTTAAGGTTTGGTTATCCCATAGCTCTTTTCTTATTTTATCAAGTGCGTTAACACAAGTATCATAAAGTATGGCAGCACCTAAATTTAAAGATACACCTTTAATAGAATGTATATATCTTTCCATTTCAGAAAAATCTTTATTTTTAAGTAGTTTTTTAAAATCTTGTTTATATGATTTATAAGATTCTAAAAAACTATTTTTTATTTTTATAAAAATATTTTTATTATTCATTAAATAATTCATAGATAATTCATAAGAAATGTATTTCATGATAAGCACCTTCTTCTTTGTAATTATATAAGTATTTTATTATATAATTTGTCGAATATTGTTGAAAATATTATATTTTTTTGAATTATTCACAAGAATTATAGAACTTTTTGATAGCTGTAATTAATGATTCAAAATCTTTTGAACCAGCTGTTTCCATAGCTGAATGCATGGCAAGTTGAGCTAAACCAATATCAACTGAAGGAATTGATATATGACGTATTGATAAAGCACCTAAAGTTGAACCACCTAAAATGTCACTACGATTAGTGTTAAGTTGATATTTAACGTTAGCTTCTTTACATACTTTTTGGAAATATGCACTTGATAATGCATCTGTTGAATATGAACCACGGGCAGCATTTTTAATAACGATACCTTCATTTAGGTAACATGCATTTGTTTCATCATATTTACCAGGATAATTAGGATGGAATCCTTGTGCGTTATCTGCTGAAATAATGAATGATGACGCTAATTTAGTTAAATATTCTTCTTCAGTTAAACCCATAGATATAGCAATTCTTTTTAATACATCAAGTAATAAAGTACCACAAGCACCTTGACGAGTTGATGAACCAATTTCTTCATTATCAAATAAAGCACATACATTAACATGTTTACTGTTTTTTGATTCAATTAATGATAAAGTTAAAGCTAATGAGCATTCTAAATTATCAATTTGTGGAGCCATAACAAATTCTTGATTTGGACCTACTAAAGTTCCTCTATCTAATACTGTTAAATATAAATCACTACTTAAGATTTCGCTATCTGTAGGTAAATTTAAAGTATCTTTAATTTTACCTAATAAATTTGCCTCACCAAAGCTCTTATCAGCAAATAATGGGATTAAATCAATTTGTGGATTGTATTCCATACCACTATTAGCTTTACGATTATAATGAATTGGAAGATTTGGAATAACAGCGATTGGTTCAGTGATATTAACTAATTTTTCTTCAATCTTATTTTCATCATTTAAAACAAATACTCTACCTGCAACACCTAAAGGTCTATCAAACCAAGTTGAATAAATTGGTCCGCCATATACTTCTGTATTAAACTTAATATATCTACCTTTATCTAAAGTGAAATTTGGTTTAAGTTTAAATGTAGGTGAATCTAAATGAGCTGCAGTAATCTTATAAGATTCAAAACCTTCTACTGGAATTGTAAATGCAACAATACTTGATGAATTACGAGTAATAAAATATTTACCACCCTTTTCTAAATTCCATTTTTCAGTTTCTTTTAATTCTACATAATTATTTTCATTTAATATTTTTCTTAATTCACTAACAGCATGAAATGCAGTTGGTGTATTTTTTACAAAATCTAAAAATCTATTCATATATTATCTACTCCTATTATTGCTTCAAAGCATTTTTCTTCATTTAAATAACCGATAAATATATATTTATCGTTATCTATTCTATTATATCCTATTTTTATAGTTTGTTCAAACTTTGCTTCTTTTATATAAGCTATTTCTATATAATTTATGTATTTATTGTCTAAACTTAATCGTAAATGTTCAAATATCATCTTTAGATATCTTGAATTATTTACATGACCATTATGATCTAAATCATCACATGTAGTTATATATTCAAAATAAGTTGGGTTAATTAGCTCTAAATCTAACTTTCGTTTTGCGGGTTCTAAATAGTTAGTTTCTGTTACATATTCACCATCAAACTCAAACCCTTTTCTTACTACACTTCTAGTTTCATAATTAATAATAGCCCAATTAGATATACCTTTGATAAGAGTATTATCATTTTCATCTACCATTAAATATTCTCTATTATGTTCTATTCTTCTAGTAGGTTTAGGCCAAGTTTTAACTTTTACATTACTAAAATATTTAGGTGGTTTAACTATTTCTATCTTATTGTATAAGATAATCCATGCTAGACTATTAGACTTACAAGCCTCATATCCACAACCTAATTCATCAGCATGTAAGGCCGCTATATCTTGAAATATTTCAGATACTGCATGAGGTTTAATAACATCATTTGAATCAACATCTTTAGTATATATAAAGAAATCTCTTTCCATTTTAAGCAGTGACATAATAGCACCTCCTATTTTTACTTATTTAATATTATATACTTAAATAAGAAAAAAAGCCATAAAGAAAATTTATGATGTTATTAATAAAGAAAAATCCCTTTTTACAGGGATTTAATTTGAATTATCTAGATTTAAAGGTATCACATTCAGTTTCACTTCTGTAATGTGCTCCTTCTATTCCTACTTTTATTTCTTTTGCTGTACATTCTTCATCTTTATTATACATACAATAATTAGCACTACATTTTACTTTAGTACCAATTTCTTTTTCATTAAAGATTTCTCCAGCCATTTCACTTTTTAATATACTTGATGTATGCGGATTTTTAAAACTTTGACAAAAAGTACCTATTTTACTTTTTGCAAATAAACCCTCTACATTTATATGTTTTTTCATACATTTATCATTTTGATTATATCCACATAATCCAGCTTTACAATTAATATCTGTCATAATTTTCATTCCTTTCAAGAATATTATGACCAGTTTTTTATTAATTATTCGCTTTTTTTAACTGATAACTTCTCTAGATATTCAACTATTTTATTATTAAAAATGAAACATACTAAAGCTAACAATCCACTTATACAAGCTATAATTATTCCTAATCCAAATTCACCACTAATAAGTGAATTACCAAACACAACTGAAACAATAGTCATTGGCATTCTAGCTACAAAAGTAATAATTAAAAACACCCATGTTTTAACTTTTGTAAATGGAACAATAAACGCTAAAGGATCTTTTGGAAGTAACGGAATTAATGAATAAGAAAACATTAATACAGCACACTTCTTTTCATTATTAAGTAATTTAAATTGTTTAACTTTTTCTAAATCTACAAATAATGATATAAATGTATATCCAAACAATTTAACTAATCCTATAACCACTAAAGCACCTAATGTTTGACCAATCAAACATATAAGTACAGCTATCCATGGATCATACATCATACCAGCAATAATAACTACAGGACCTGAAGGTATTACCGCAAGTACAGTTTGAAAAACCTGAATAAGAATTAGGATAAAACCACCCCAAAATCCAGTTGACTGTATTTGGGCTACGACTTCATTACGATACATTTCATCATTTTGAATTTTATTAAATATAGGATATAACTTTATACAAGCAATAATAGCGAAGACTACTAATAAAATTAAAACAACAGCTTGAATAATTATTCTAATAATTCTAAGCTTATTATTCTTAGTTTCTTCCATATCACCATCTCTTTTCTATTTCACACTTAATTAGTTCATTAGTAAACGGATCTGTAAATTCTACATAATAGCTTGTTAAACATAATTGTTCACCAGTTCCATTACCATACATAACATCACCAATAATAGGATGACCCATATTACTAGTATGCAATCTAATTTGATGTGTTCTACCAGTTTCTAAAATAAACTCTAATAATGTCTTATCTTCATATTTTTTTATAACATTATAATTACTAATTGCTATTTGACCATCAGTACTAATATATCTTTTATTAGAATCTTCACTCTTTTTAATAAAGTTTTCAATTCTACCTGAAGAAGTTACATTACCTTCTACTAAACATAAATATTTTCTAACTATATGTTCATGTGATGGTTCAAGTAAACTACGTGCATATCTATCTTTAGCAACAACAACTAAACCACTAGTTTCTTTATCTAATCTGTTTAATATATGAATATCATTAATTCCTAAATATAAAACTAATTGTTGATATAAACTATTAGGATTTCCTCTTGTAGGTATTGTTAACAAATCAGCTTCTTTATCAACAATTAAATAATGCTCATTTTCAAACACTACATTAGGTAATTTATCGGCCATAGGCCAATTAAATTGTTTTTCTTCCTCCTTATAGATTATTTTAATTTCTTCACCAGCATGTACCTTTTCATAAAGTCTTTTAGGTGTTCCATTAACTAATATAGTTGCATTAACAAATTTTAAATGTCGATAAAATTTTCTTGTTAAATTTTTCTTTAATTCTTCACTTAAGGTGTTATCACATTCCACCTTAAATACTAATATTTTTTCATTCATAATGAAATTATATCATAAATATTACTTTTATTTCCTTTATTTTTAAATTTCTATTTGTTATAATCAATTTAGGAGCGTGATAATATGAGTGATATTTTATCAGAAGCTAAACGATGTTTAAAATGTAAAAAAGCTTTTTGTAAGGAAGGTTGTCCAGTTGGAACTGATATTCCAACTATTATGCAATTATTCTTAGATGGAAAAATGGATGAAGCTGGAGAAACTTTATTCAACAACAATCCACTATCAGCCATTTGTTCTTTAATATGTCCACACGAAAATAACTGTATGGGACATTGTATCTTAAATAAGAAAGATGCACCAATTGAATTCTTTGAAGTTGAAAACTATATTTCTACTTTCTATTTAGAAAAAGCTAAGTTACATGCTGCACATAAAAATGGTCATCTTGTAGGTATTATCGGTGCAGGCCCTGCAGGTATAACACTTGCGATTATTTTAGCCCAAAAAGGTTATGATGTAACTATTGTAGATTCAAAAGATAAAATTGGTGGAGTATTAAGATATGGTATTCCTGAATTCCGTTTACCTAAAGCTTTATTAGACAAATTATTAAAAAGAATGCATGACTTAGGTATCAAGTTTAGACCTAATACATTAATAGGTCCTACTATCACTATCGATGATATGTTTAATGATGGATATGAAGCTATCTTCATTGGTACTGGTGTATGGAGACCTAACCGTTTAAGAATTCCTGGAGAAACATTAGGCAATGTTCATTTCGCAATCGATTACCTTAAGAATCCAGATTCATATGATAACCTAGGTGATCATGTGGCGATAATTGGTGCTGGTAATGTTGCAATGGATGCTGCTAGAACAATTCTTAGAAAAACTAACGCTAAAGTTGATGTAATATTCAATCGTGGTGAAGAATTAGTTACTGCCTTACGTGAAGAACTACAACTTGCATTAGTTGATGGTATTAAGATGAACTATTATCTTAATACTGTTAAGATTGAATCTGATGGTATAATTGTTGAACCAGTTCTTAAAGAAGTTAATGAAGATGAAACCGTTACTTATATTAATGATACTGATAATGCATATAAGTTTGAATGTTCTTCTGTAATAATCGCAATCGGACAAGGTGCAGAATCTAACATTGTAAGTAATTCTAAAAAGAATATTGATACAACAAACCGTGGATTAATTCAAACAACAGAAAAAGGTGCTACTACTCGTCCTGGAGTATTTGCTGCTGGTGATGTAGTAAGTGGTGCTAGAACAGTTGTTGAAGCTGTTGCTGCTACAAAATTAGTTGCTGAAGAAATCGAAGAATACATAAAAAATAAACAATAGATGTTTAAAGGCCTAACTTTTTGGAGTTAGGCCTTCATTATTATAAATTATATATTTTTGTAAACTTATTCTTTAAATATTCAACATAATATTTAGGATTAAATTCTTCATTAGTAGCTAATTTTACTACATCTAAATTCTTAACGCTTCTACCATATTTATGAACGTGTTCTTTTAACCATTCATTAATATTTATAAAGTTACCAGTCTTAAGATCTTCAAATGGATTAATGTCTTTTTCCATCGCATTTAAGAATTGTGCTGACATAGCACTACCAAGTGCGTAAGTTGGGAAATAACCAAATCCACTAGTCCAGTGAACATCTTGGAATCCACCAACTTTTTTATTTTCTGGTATAATACCTAAATATTCATTCATCAATTTGTTAAATACATCACAAATATCTTTTGCTTCTATTTCATTATTGAATAACATCTTTTCAATCTTATATCTAATCAACACATGGAATGGATAAGTAAGTTCATCAGCATCTATTCTAATAGGTTGAGCTGTTACATCATTAACATAATAATAGATATCATCAGCAGTAAATTCTTTTAATTCTTGAGGGAATATTTCAACTAATTTAGGATATATAAATTCAATAAACTCTTTACTTCTACGTGAACTACTCACATATTGAATAAGTGAGCTTCTAGGTGAAATCTTTCGATTTCTACCTATAGGGCTGTTCCAGCCCAATACTGCTACTAGTAATTACATACTAGTTACACAGATACTTATTTTATCTGGATTACTTAATCCTTTACACACCATTTTTATTGGTGTGTTTTTATTTTCAGCATATAATCTCATAATATTATATGCTCCACCACTATCAGCATTATATATTAATCTATCTATTTTATATAATCCTCTTTTTACTCTTCCAATTCCAGCATATTCACTACTTACCTTAGGTGATGTTATAGCACACATAGATGAATAATATTCTTTTTGTAATATTAATTCTATACCTTGATTATATAATTTATATTCTAATAAATGATTGAATCTTTCAAAAGGTAATGAATGTATCTTTTGATTATTAACTTTACCAAAGTTTAATTCTTTTCTTATATCTTTCCAATCACCTATAATAACTTTTGATATGTTATTATTTATACAATAATCTACTATCATTTTAGATGATTTATGTAATATATAATCTATTCTCTTTCTTTTCTTTTCGAATAATTTAGTTATTCTTTTACTATCTTTAACTTTCTCTCCATATTGTTTAGTTAATATACTTCTATATTTAGCTATAGATTTATTGTAATAATATAAAGTATTTAAATATGTACTTCCAGAGATAATAAATGAATATCCTTTATTATCATAGATAGTAGCTAGATTACATATTCCCATATCTATACTTAAATATCTACCATTATCTATAACTTTTTCTATATTTTCTTTTTCATAAACAATATATACTTGATATCTATCATTTGTTAAATATTTAAATTCTATTTGTTTTATGTTTTTAATATCTTTTTCTAATTTAATATAAAAGAAATTAACACCAATATTAAATGTTTCTTTTATATATTCTTTCATTTTCTTAGATATCATAAATCTTATTGTATTACCATTTAATATTTTAAATGAATTATTTAAATATTTAATATTATAATGATCACCTTTAGCTTTATACATTGGTGATTTAGGTTCTTTAATTCCACCTGTTTCTTTAAGCTTATAATAACTTCTCCAACCTTCATCTAATCTTTGAAGTATATCTTGAGAAGTTTGAGAAGGTAATGATTTATACCACATATCTTCTTTTAAGTTTTTCTTTTGATCATACCAATTAGGCATATTATCAAATCCTAATTCTTTCCAATTATTACGTTCATAATTACCTACATTATATAGTCTTGCAGAAGCGTATGTAGATAATCCTAATACTAATGAAGTAGTAGAATTAGGTTTAAATTCAAACTTATATACTAGACGCATACTTACCCCTCCTTCCTATTTAATATCATGTAAATTATTTAAAAATATATCTTACAACTATATAATATCACCATCAATGTACAAAATAATGTACATTGTATATATTTTTTAAAAAATTTTAATATAGTAGAGAGGTTTAAAAGTATAGAAAGTGTCGCTATCATCTCGGTAATTTAATAACCGAGGATTCTCGCTTGGTTATCCTAAATAATTTTCATAGAATCTTGATTGAGATTCATGAATTGCACAAGATGTACCACCAAATAATACAGTGTTGTTAAACTTTGGATCATTTTGTAATTCATATAATGCATGACCAATTTCATGCATTATAGAATATAAATTACCAATAAAATTATATTCATCATAAGCTGTAGTTGTTCTAACATCATTTATATTATTAGAATTAGTAAATGGATGAATTGTTTCACCAATATAACCTACATCATTAGTGTACCCCATAATACTAGCTGTATAATTAGTAAGTTTCTTTTGTTTATCAATATCAAAAGAAACTTCTTTTATTTTCTCGTTATATTTTTTAGGCATATTTAATATTTTCTTAACTATAGGTAATAATTCTACTTCTAATAAATTAAAGAATTCATCATACATTTGAGTAGTGAAATCATCTTCCATTTCATCTAATAATACATTATATCCTTCATATTTATCTTTCATTATAACTGTATAATCTTTTAAAAATTTAACTAATGTATCTAAATGATTTTCAAATTCACTAAAGTCTAAAGTTTCACGTGCTTCTTCCCAACTTAATGATGTCTTAGTAGTTATATCCATCATTTCAAAATACTTTTCTTGTGGTAATTTTCTTTCATAAGTTAAATCTTCATATTCTTTATTAATAGCTAACTTTTCTACATCTGTTAATTCTTCACTATTGTCTATTAAATACTTTAAACAATTATAATATTCATCACTTGTTTTTAATTTATAAACTTCACCTGAAAAATAATTCATATTCTCATAAGCATATTCTTTATTTTTCTTAGGACACACCGTATTGACATCAAAACTAATTACATATGTAGCAAATTCATATTTTTGACATATTTCATTAGTCTTCTTATATAATTCATATTCTTTACTCATAATATATATCTCCTTAATTTTTTTATTTATTATAACTTTATCAATACAAATCATAAGATAGAATTTTCAAAAACATTTGATTATACTAGTTTCGCTTTAAATTCATCAAGCATCTTAGTTATTTCACTATTTTCAAGGATTCTATCATTCATCTTTAAGTTATATTTATGTCTTTCTATTTTAAGAATTTTAGTATAATCATTAACTAAACAATTAAAATTTTTAATAAATAATGGCGTTTCTTTATCACTTCCATATATACAAATAAAATGTAATTTATTATTAAAAGAATCCCACTTATCTTCATTATGATTAAAATAATCTTGCATTCTTTCATTTAAAATGAAATATAACGATGATGGATTACCACAATACATCGGAACTATAAAGACAATTTTTTTATAATTGTTAGTAGATTCTAATAAATCATACACATCATCATATCTATATTTACATATTGAATTAAAACACTCATAATTGCATTTAGAGCACGGATTATAAAATACATCTTTAAATAAAATTAGTTTATCATTTTTATTAATTAAATATTGAGCTACTTCACTACAATTACCATTATCACGACCACTAAATGAAATGAACATAATAGAATCTTTATTTGATGCAGAAAAAGATTCTTTTTGGTTTCTATCAAATAATTCATCTAATTCTAATTCATATTTTTTAATCAAAAGCATCAATTTATCATAACTTATCTCATTGATTCCTTTTTCTATTTTGTTTATAGTAGATCTAGAATTATATCCTAATTCTTTAGCAAAAGCTTGTTGACTTAAACCCTCTTTAAGTCTAATTTCTTTTATTTTTTCTCCTAATTTACTCATAAATATTATACCTATTTATTTGTTTTTACTTTTTCTTCTAATTCTAGAAGATATTTATCAAAATCAGACAAAAATAATTTATCTTGAATAACTCTATATTTTTCAAATTCAGTTTCGGCATGCAATTTTGCGATTTCATTTGAAACCTTTCCGGAGTCATTAAGTAAACCATATTCAAACATTTCAATAAATGAGTTCAATCTTTTTTCCCAGTCTTCCATTGTTAAAGGGATTTTTCTAATTGCCATAGTTTCTGCAAAATCCAAATAAGCAGTAACCATTCTATTTAATTGTTTTAATTCATTTTCTTTTAAATAATTTTTAGCGACAATTACATCTGATTTTTGTATTTTACCAGCGGGAGCATCTTTCCATGTTGTAAGTCCCATATTAACACTTTCTGCATCTGCTCTTTTAAGTATTAGTTCAGCTGCAGTATTGCCATGAATAGCATAATGCATTTTATTTTGTACAGTTGCATAAAATCTTTTTGTGGATTTTGCATATTTGTCATAATCTATTGCTGTAGCATATAAGTCAGTAATTTTTTGATAGAACTTTCTTTCAGAAAGACGTATTTCACGAACCCTTTCTAATTGTTCATCAAAGTATTTATCCGTTAGATATGTCCCCTTTACTAGTCGCTCATCATCCATTACCCAACCTTTTATTGTATATTCAACAGCAATTTCATTTACCCATTTTCTAAATTGAACGGCTCTTTCTGAATTTACTTTAAAGCCAATGGCTATAATCATTTGAAGGCTATAATGATTAGTATTATAAATTTTACCATCAAAAGCAGTTATTCGAAATTTTCGAGTAACTGAATTTTCTATCAATTCATTATCTCTAAAAATCTTTTTAATATGATAATTAATAGTGTGAGATTCAACATTAAATAGAACACCTAACATCTTTTGAGTTAGCCAAATATTTTCATCTTCATATCGAACTTCTATATTTTGGGTTTCTTCTCCTACAGATGCAACGTATGTTAAATATTCTGCTGCAGAACTTCTAATTGTAACCTGATTTTTTTTCATTATCTCAATCCACCTTATTTGATTTTATTGATACTTAATTATACCATTTTGTTGATTAAAAATCAACTACACTAAAACGAATTAATTATTCTCATTTTAATTTTAAAAAAATACCCCTCAAGCCTTTCTAGATTTCTCTATTATAACTTAAGGGGTACTATACATTTTTCAATTTTCTATTAGATTAATTATTTTCTTAATCTTTTAACTAATTTAACAATTTCTTGAATAACTACCATTACTAATGATAATCCCATACAAATACCGAATTGACCAATATTAAGTGGTTGGAATTCAAATAAATCTCTAATACCAGGAATATAGATTACAGCAATTTGTAATGCAAAACCAACAATAAATGCGAAGTTCATAAACTTATTCTTATAGCTCTTTGGACTAAATACTGAATGATGAGATTTAACATTATAAGCATGGAATAATTGAGTTGATGATAATGTTAAGAATGCCATTGTTTGACCTAACATATGGTTTTTGAACACTAAATTACCAATTAAGTAAGCAACTAATGTTACACCACCAATGATAACACCTTCGATGCAAATCTTCCAAATATAACCATTAGCGAAGAAACCTTCATTCTTTGGTCTTGGTTTTTCATTCATAACTGAATCTTCAGCTTCTTCCATACCAATACCAAATGCAGGTAATGAGTCAGTAATTAAGTTAATCCATAATAAATGCATTGCTGCAAGTGGTGTAGCATCTTCACCATGTAATAAACCAAATACACCTAATAATGAAGCTACGAAAATAGTTAATACTTCACCAATGTTACTTGATAATAAGTACTTAACACATTTACGGATATTATCATAAATACCTCTACCTTCTTTTACTGCACTAACGATAGTAGAGAAGTTGTCGTCTGTCAAAATCATATCAGCTGCTTCTTTAGAAACATCTGTACCAGTAATACCCATAGCACAACCGATTTCAGCTTTCTTTAATGCTGGAGCATCATTTACACCATCACCAGTCATAGCACAAATAGCATCACGTTTTTGCCATGCTTCAACGATTCTAACTTTATCTTTTGGAGCAACTCTGGCAAATACACTAAATTCATGAATATGTTCAGCTAAATAATCATCATCTAATTGATCTAATTCTTGAGAAGTAATAGCTCTATCGCCTTCTTTTAAGATACCTAATTCTTTAGCGATAGCACAAGCTGTAACAATATGGTCACCTGTAATCATTACAGTTTTAATACCAGCTTTAGTAGCGATTTTAATTGATTCTTTTACTTCTGGTCTAGCTGGGTCAATCATACCTACTAAACCAATTAAATCCATATCATGTTCTAATTCTTCACCATTTGGTAAATAATCAAATTCTTTAATAGCTAAAGCTAATACACGTAATGCATTAGTAGCCATTTCTTTATTAGCTTCTAACGCTTTAGCTTTTTCTTCTTCACTATCATTTGATAAATTGATAACTTTATCAGGAGCACCCTTAGTAATAGCAATGTATTTTTCGTCTACCTTAATAACAGTAGTCATTAATTTACGATCACTATCAAATGGTAAATCTAATAATCTCTTATGTTGATCAATATCACTACCATAAGCTAAGTTAAGATCTAATAATGCTAATTCAGTTGGGTCACCAATTCTAACAACTTTACCATTTTCTGTTTTGATAGATGCATCACAACAAATAGCAAAGTATAAAATCATCTTCTTATCATATTCAGTTAAATTATCAAATTCTTTAATAGAATCAGTATAAATCTTTGTAACTGTCATCTTGTTTTGAGTTAATGTACCTGTTTTATCAGAACAAATAACATTACATGAACCTAAAGTTTCAACAGCTGGTAATTTCTTAACAATCGCATTTTGTTTACTCATCTTAGTAACACCGATTGATAAAACGATTGTAACAACTGTAGCTAAACCTTCAGGAATAGCAGCAACAGCTAATGATACGGCAATCTTAAATGCATCAGCAAACTTAGACCAATCCCAATTGTAAGTAAACATTTCCATAACGAATACTACAGCACATACAATTAAACATAAGATACCAATTGATGAACCTACTTTGTTTAATTTATGTTGTAATGGTGTTAAATCTTCTTTTTGTTCACTTAACATACTAGCAATCTTACCAATTTCAGTACCCATACCTACGGCAGTAACGATTGCATTTGCTTTACCATTTGTAACATATGTAGAAGAGAATAAACAGTTCTTACGATCACCTAGTGGAATATCATCTTCTTCAATATAATCACTATGTTTGTTGACAGGAACTGATTCACCAGTTAAGGCAGCTTCTTCTACTTTTAAATTTGAACAATCAATAATTCTAGCATCAGCTGGAATTGAATCACCAGCTTCTACATAAATAATATCACCTACAACTAAATCTTTAGTTTCAATTGTTTGTAAGCTGTGATTACGATAAACCTTACAAGTTGCAGCTGACATTTTTTGTAATGCTTCTAATGATTTTTCAGCTTTGTTTTCTTGATATAAACCTAAGATAGCATTAACTAATACTACAATCATAATAATTAATGATTCAATCCATTCATGTGGATCAATAATAATTGATACGATTGCGGCAATAATTAAGATAATAATAAGTGGATCATTAAATTCTCCCAAGAATTTTAAGATCAATGGTGTTTTCTTCTTTTGTTCTAATTGATTAACACCATAAGCCTCGCGATTAGCTAAGACTTGTTCGTCAGTTAAACCACCATTTAGATTTGAACTGAACTCTGCTTCTAATTCGTGTAATTTCTTTTGCATTGTTTTCCTCCTAAAAAATATAAAAAGACCACTATTCACTGCTGAATAAAGGTCTTGCAAATCTAAAACATAGACTTCTATAACCGGAATTAAAAGAATTCGTCATGACGATTATAGAATGGACAAAAATTTATCCAGCGCTACTCCCCTTTTTAAAAAGGTCTATTAAAATTACTATATTTATTATAATAAAATTATAATATTAAGTCAATAATAAAATTGACATATACCCCCTATGGGTATATAATAGAAATAGAAAGCGAGTGAAGGTTATGGATAAAAAGACTATTAGACCAGAATCAACTAAAAAGGATTTAATAAGTAGACTTAATAGAATTGAAGGTCAAATTAGAGGAATATCTAAAATGATTGAAGATGATCGCTATTGTGGAGATATTTTAATTCAATTATCTGCAGTAGATAGTTCTATTAAATCATTATCAGTAAAAATGTTAGAAAAGCATTTAAAATCATGTGTTAAAAAACAAGTATTAGAAGGAAACGATGAAGCTTTAGACGAAATCGTTAACTTAATGAAGAAACTATAGGTGGCATATGGAAAAGAAATTTAACATTGAAGGTATGACATGTTCTGCTTGCCAAGCACATGTCCAAAAAGCTGTAGAAAAATTAGATGGCTTAACATATGTAAACGTTAATTTACTTAAAAATACAATGGATGTAAAATATGATGAATCTATAGTTAATGATGAGATTATTAAAACTGCTGTTTCTAATGCCGGATATAAAGCTTATTTAGATAATGATGTTAAACAAACTCCTAAAACAAGTAACGATCATAAAGGTAGAAATTTAATTATATCTTTAGTCTTCGGCTTAATCTTATTTTATATAGCAATGGGACCTATGCTTCATATACCAGTTCCTAGTATATTCATAAATCATCCATTAATACTAGCAATAACAGAATTTTTATTAACTTTACCAGTTATATACCTTAATAGACATTATTATATTAATGGTTATAAAAGGTTAATTAAGCTTTCTCCTAATATGGACAGTTTAATTGCTATCGGTTCTTCTGCTAGTTTAATATATGGTATATTTGTTATATACCAAATGGCCTACAGATTAGGTACTAATCAAGACATTTCACATTTAGCACATGAATTATATTTTGAATCAGCATCAATGATTCTTGTATTAGTTTCTTTTGGAAAATATTTAGAAAGTAAGTCTAAAAATAAAACTAATGAAGCTATAGAAAAATTAATGAATTTAGTCCCTAAAACTGCTATCATTATCAAAGATAACAATGAATTAGAAATACCTGTAGAAAATGTTAAGCTTAACGATATTATTATAGTTAAAAAAGGTATGCAGGTTCCAGTTGATGGAATTATTATTGAAGGCAGTGGTTCACTTAACCAAAGCAATATCACTGGTGAAAGTATTCCTGTATATAAACAAATTAACGATGAAGTAATATCTTCTACTATTCTAACTAATGGTTACCTTAAAATAAAGGCAACTAAAGTTGGTAATGACACTACTATTAATACAATCATAAAACTTGTTGAAGAAGCTTCTAATTCTAAAGCTCCAATATCTAAATTAGCTGATAGAATTTCATTCTTCTTTGTCCCAATTGTAATGGGTATAGCGTTAATAAGCTTCTTAGTATTCTTATTCTTAGAAAACTTCACATTTGCATTTAGTATAGGTATTTCAGTACTAGTCATTGCATGTCCTTGTGCTCTTGGCCTTGCAACTCCAGTTGCTATTATGGTATCGACAGGTGTTGCAGCTAAAAATGGATTACTAATTAAGAATGCTGAAATATTAGAAAAAACTCATACTATTAAAACAGTAATTTTAGATAAAACAGGTACTATAACTGAAGGTAATCCTAAAGTGACTGATATCATTAAATATAGTGATAAAGATATCTTAAAAATAGCTTATTCATTAGAATTAAAATCTGAACATCCATTAGCTTTAGCAATCATTAATAAGGCTAAAGAATCTAACACTTCTATATATGAAGTATCTGAATATAACAGTCATTCAGGACTAGGTATTGAAGGTGTTATAGATAATGAAACTTATTATATTGGTAATGCAAAATTTATTGAATCATTAAATATAAATGTAAATACTAATAAAATTAATGAATTAACTAATGAAGGTAAAACACCTTTATTAATAAGTGATTCTAATAAATTATTGGGCATTATTTCTGTTAAAGATAATATAAAGTTAGATTCTAAAAAGGCTATCACTGATTTAAAATCTTTAGGAATAAATGTAGTAATGCTTACAGGTGATAACGAATCAACTGCAAAAGCTATTTCTAAAGAATTAGGAATTGATAATGTAATTAGTGAAGTTTTACCTAATCAAAAACAAGATATAGTAAAACAATATCAAAGTAAATTTGGACATGTAGCGATGGTTGGTGATGGCGTAAATGATGCGCCTGCATTAATGAGTGCTGATATAGGTATCGCCATAGGAAACGGTACTGATATTGCAATGGATGCTGCTGATATAATACTAGCATCTAATTCATTAACTGATGTATATCATGCAATAAGATTAAGTAGACGTACTATTAATAATATTAAAGGTAATTTATTCTGGGCATTCTTCTATAACGCTATTGGTATAGTATTAGCATCAGGAATACTTTATTACCCATTAGGTATAAAACTTAATCCTATGATAGGAGCTCTTGCAATGAGCTTTAGTAGTGTATTTGTTGTTACAAACGCACTTAGATTAAATACATTTAATAAAAATAGAAAGGAAGTAAAAGTAAAAATGGAAAAGATTACAATTAACGTTGAAGGTATGATGTGTATGCACTGTCATGCTAGAGTAGAAAAAGTCTTAAAAGCTTTACCAGGTGTTACTAATGTAGTTGTTTCATTAGAAAACAAAAATGCAATTGTTGAAGGTGAAAACATAACAAAAGACTTACTTATTCAAACTGTAGTTGATGCAGGTTACGAAGCTAATTAAATAGAGTAGAGGGAAAATAATTTAATTTATTTTTCGCCCCTCTCGCCGAACCGTACGTACGGGTCTCGTATACGGCTCTCCAAATATATTTCAAATTTACTTAGAGTAATACGCTAGGGGATTGACTAATGCCGGTCGGTCCCCTTTTGCTGTTTCTAGAACCTTTGGCGACAAAATAAAGTTAATCACGTTCATACCGGCGGTTCTATACCAGCCTAACCTAGAATTTGCTACTTTAAAGATAGATTCTTCATCAAAACCATTGTTGTTCCTT
>JBGVFV010000081.1:0-40421 GCA_045121295.1 Candidatus Pelethenecus sp. | reverse complement strand
GAGCCTGCCCTTACATACATATAAAATTTGTTGTTTACATATATACTTATTTGTAGTTGACATATACTATAATTTACAGTTCACATACATAGTATATTTGTAGCTCGGTTCTCCCTAACATACATCAGAATTTAGAGAACCTGAATGCTAATTATAAAAATATTAAAAATAAAGTTGTTAAGCTTAACATCAATGTTGGAATACCAATCATTAAGCCATATTTCATAAACTTTTTAAATGAAAAGTCAATATTATAAGTTTTAAGTAAACTCATCCACATTATACCAGCAAGGGCTCCAATTGGAGTGATAAATGCAGCAATATTAGATGCAATAATTGATGCGTATACACTAGGGATATTAGTAGTAATAATATTTGAATAAAATACACTCATTGGTATATTGTTTATAAGGTTAGCAAATACCGCACCTGATATACCATAAGAATAAACAGGGTTAAATTTATTTAATAAATCTCCAACTAGTTTTGTATATCCGTTTTCATTTAATGATAAAACTATAATAAACATAGATAACACAAATGGTATTAAATTCCATGGTGTTCTAATTAATGTTGATTTAATAGATATTAAACTCTTTTTAGTTATTAATAAATATGTAGTAGTAATAATTAGTAATGAAATAGATAAGATTAAAGTTATTAAGTACATTTCTAAATTAATATAAGAAGATATAGCTAATAAAATAATACAAACAATTAAGTGTGATAAACCAGTAATCAGTAAGAATTTATTTGGCTTATCGACAAAATCATCAAATGTTTCCATTTCTTTATTTAATGATTTTCTAAATAATAGATATAAGATTAAAATAGACGTGATTCCTGCAACTAGTGTAGGTAATGCCATTACTTTTAGATATGAAACAAAATCTATATTAAAGGCACTAGATAAATATATATTTGTAGGATTTCCTATGATTAGTGTCATACTCCAAGTGTTTGCAGCTACAAATTCACTAATTAAGTATGGAATAGGATTAATTTTAGTATTTTTAGCATAATAACATATAAATGGTGTAAAAGTTAGAATTATAATGTCATTTGATGTAAATATTGTTAATAATGAAATAAGTATATAAAATCCAAAAAATAATTTAGTTTGACTACCTTTTAGTTTTTTCGCCACTGTAGTAGCTAAATAACGGAAGAAACCTACTTCATCTAGAAAAATAGATAAAATAGTCATGGTTATAAATAAAACTAATATTTTAAGTGGATTTACAGCATTATTAGTTGTAAAAGCTTTTATAACTCCATCTAATGAAACAGATTTAGTTACTAATAAGCTTAAAGCCCCTATCATAGCTATAAACCAATAGCTACCTATTTTTATTTTTCCAAGTTTTATATTTGGAAAAAATAGAATAGATAATATTATGGCTAAAATAGTAATTATACAAATAATTAAACCTAACATATAAATCATCTCCCACACAACTTAATATTTTATTCTTATTTTGTGTAAAAAACAATATTTTTTCTATAGAATTATAGATAATTCTATTTTAATATGTTAAAATACAAAAAGTTAGGAAGGTGTAAACTATGAAAAAAGTAATTTTAGGTTTATCAGGCGGCGTAGATAGTAGCGTTGCATTAAAAGTATTAATGGATGAAGGATATCAAGTAGAAGCGATGTTTATGCGTAACTGGGATTCTGCAACAAATAATGATATTTTAGGTAATCCAGATTTAGATAATGATGTATGTCCACAAGAAGTAGATTATCAAGATGCTTATAAGGTTGCTGAAAAGCTTGGTGCTACACTTCATAGAGTAGATTTTATTGATGAATATTGGAATACAGTATTTAATTATTTTTTAAATGAATATAAACACGGTAGAACACCTAATCCTGATATTATGTGTAATAAATACATCAAATTTAATGCGTTCTTAAAGAAGGCAGAAGAATTAGGTGCTGAATATATTGCTATGGGTCATTATGCAAGAGTAGAACATACTCCTGAAATGAGTTATTTATTAAGAGGAGTAGATGACAATAAAGATCAAACTTACTTTTTATGTATGTTAACTCAAGCACAACTTAAAAAAGCTTTATTCCCTATTGGTCACTTAACTAAACCAGAGGTTAGAGAAATTGCTATTACTAATGATTTAGCAACTGCAACTAAAAAAGATTCAACTGGTATTTGTTTTATTGGTGAAAGAAATTTCAAAAATTTCTTAATGAATTATTTACCAGCACAACCTGGTAAGATGGTTACAGTGGATGGTAAGGTTATTGGTAACCATGATGGTTTAATGTATTATACAATTGGTCAAAGAAAAGGCTTAGGTATTGGTGGGTCTAATGAATACAAATCTGAAGCTTGGTTTGTATGTGGTAAAGATTTAGAACGTAATGAACTTATCGTTGGTCAAGGACATGATAGTATTTATTTAGAATCTAACTGGTGTACTGCAACTGATGCTAACTGGATTAGTTATAAACCAGTAGCTGGCAATAAATACACTGCTAAATTCCGTTATCGTCAAAAAGATATTGATGTTACTATCGAATATAAAGAAAATAATGAAATAATTGTTAGATATCCTAGCATGTGTCGTGCTGTTACTCCAGGACAAGCTGTTGTTATTTATGATGGAGAAATTTGCTTAGGTGGGGCAATTATTGATAAGGTATATTATAACGAAGAAAGAAGAAAGTATTAATGAGTGAAATTATAAAAGGAAGAATTAGTTCTTATGTTTATAAAAGTGAAGATTCCTTATATAAGATTGCTAAAATTATTTCTAATGATGAAGAAGTAGTAATTACTGGTTCTTTTTTAGAACTTGAAGAAGGGTTAGAATATGAATTTGTTGGTGAATTTGTAGATCATATTAAATATGGTATTCAATTTAAAATAGAATCATATACAAAAACAAATTCATTTACAAGAGATGGATTAATAGCCTATTTTTCAAGTGATAAATTCAAAGGGATAGGTACTAAACTTGCAACTAGAATTATTGATATTTTAGGTGAAGATTGTATTGAACAAATACTAGATGATCCTGATTGTTTAGATGTTGTACCTACGCTTACTCCTACTAAAAAAGAAGTAATTATTGATGTACTTAAGGAAAATTATGCAACTGAAGCTGTTTATGTTAAATTATTTGGTTTTGGATTAACTCCTAAAATGATTCATAGATTAATGGAGGTTTATGGTTTAGAAGCTGCAATTAGAGTAGAAAATAATCCATATAGCCTGTTATATGATATTGAGGGATTTGGTTTTAAAAAGAGTGATAATTTAGCTATGAATTTAGGTTTTAAGGAAAATGATTTATTACGTCTAAGAGAAGCTGTACGTTATACCTTAAACCAAGTATGTTATCAACAAGGCTATACATTTTTAACTAAAGAACAAATAGTTAATTCTTCACATCTATTATTGGGTAGTAATCCAATTATTTCATTAGATGATTTATCTAAGGCTTTAGATAGTTTAGTTGAAAAAGGTTTAGTAGTTAAAGAAGAAGAAAGATTTTTTGATGCTTCTTTACATAAATCAGAAGTTAAATGTGCTGAACGTATAAATAAACTTAAGAATAAAAAGGTTAGTTTATTTAAAGTTGAAGAGATTAAAGAAACTATTAAAGATGTTGAATTAGATTTAGATATCAGATATACAGATTTACAAAAAGAAGCAATTATAAGAGCTTTATCTAATAAACTTTCTATAATTACTGGTGGGCCTGGTACAGGTAAATCAACGATTATTAATGGTATTATTAGATGTTATGCTCGTCTAAATAATTTAGTGTTTCCATGTGATGAATTAGATTTTAAGATTTGTATGATGGCACCTACTGGTAGAGCTGCTAAACGTATGACAGAAATCAGTAACTTTAGTGCCAAAACTATCCATAAAACTTTAGGTTATAATTATGATGGGGCTTTTTGTTATGATGAAAAGTCACAACTATCTGCCTCTTTATACATTATAGATGAATCATCAATGATAGATATTAATTTAGCTTCAACATTATTAAGTGCATTACCACTTAGTTCACAAGTTATATTTGTTGGAGATGAAAATCAGTTACCTTCAGTTGGACCTGGTAATGTTTTCCATGATTTTATTGCTTCTAATTTATTTGAAACAGTTAAACTACATGAGGTAATGCGTCAAGCAAAAGATTCTAATATAATTAAATTATCAAATATGGTTTTTAGTGGTAAAATTGATTATCGTATTTTTAGTGAGAAAAAAGAAACTTATTTTTATCCTTGTGAGTCTAAGAATTTTAAAGAACTTTTATTTAGAATAATAGATGGATATTTAAATACTGGTAAAGATTTAAAAGAAGGCATGCAAATTTTAATACCTATGTATGCTGGCGTATCTGGTATTGATGAAATTAATAAAGAAATGTCTAATCGATATAATTTAAATGAAGATAAGGTTGTTAGAGATGACATTATTATTAAGGTAGAAGACAAAGTTTTACAATTAAAAAATGATTCTATTTTAAAAATAATGAATGGTGATATTGGTACTGTTAAAGGTATAACTCGTATTAAAGATAAAGATACATTACATATTGATTTTGATGGTACTATGGTGGAATATCCTGCAAAAGAAATAGAAAATTTAAAGCTAGCTTACGCTATATCTATTCATAAATCACAAGGTTCTGAATATGAAAATGTAATTTTACCAATCTTCCCTAGCTATTTTAAAATGCTTAGAAAAAAGATAATTTATACAGCGATAACCAGAGCTAAGAAGAAGCTAATTATGGTTGGATCAGTTGAAACGCTTAATCAAGCTATTACAATGCCTGAACCTATTAGACAAACTGGATTATTAGGTAGATTATCAACAGATAAACAGGTTAAAATAAAAATTAATGATCCATTAATACCATTTGAATATTTTGGTGAATATGATATGGATGGAATAACACCTTATACATTCATGGAATAGATTTCCATTATATATTTATATCTTTGATATAAAATATAAAAGGTGATAAATTGAGAAATATTATGTATATTGGTTTAGGCTTAATGATGGGCATATTGTTAGCTGATATGGAATGTATGAAAAAGCCAAAACAAGAAATGAAAAAAGCATTAAAAAAAATGAATATGGAATAATAATAGGGGCGAGTTTTCGCCCCTATTAATCATAATAAACTACATGATTAAAATTATCATAATTCTTGATTATATTTAAATCTATATCTAATATTTCAGAGATTCTTTTAATCATAGAGAAATTCAAGGATATTTTGTTATTTTCTATCTTTGAATAATAAGAAGAACTAACATTTAATAATGCAGCCATATCCTTAGTAAGGATATTTTTTTCTTTTCTTTTTTGTTTTACATAAATAATAAATTCTATTTCTTTCATAATTTAATTATATCATAATAAAGTCATTTAATATAAAATTCGACATTTTATTATTTTTTTAATAAAATTTATTAAAAAGATTATGATTTTTAAAAAAAATTATATATTTTTAATGCTAAAATTAGTGATTTTTTTCAAAACTTAAATTTATTATTAAATAAACTATGTTTATTTCTTGAATATGACATTTATTTTTGGTAAAATAAAAAGGATTTATCTAAAAGGAGGTAAATGTTAGATGAAAAAATTAACTTCAAGTGAAATTAGACAAATGTGGTTAGACTTCTTCGCGAGTAAAGGACATAAGGTAGAACCATCTGCCTCATTAGTTCCACATGATGATCCAACTTTATTATGGACAAATGCGGGGGTAGCTCCACTAAAAAAATATTTTGATGGTTCAATGGTTCCTGAAAATCCAAGAATCACAAATGCTCAAAAATGTATTCGTACAAATGATATTGACAATGTAGGTAGAACAGCTCGTCACCATACATTCTTTGAAATGTTAGGTAACTTCTCTATTGGAAATTATTTTAAGGCTGAAGCTATTGAATTTGCTTGTGAATTATTATTTGATGAAAAATGGTTTGGTTTTGAACAAGACAAGCTATTTATCACTTATTATTCAGAAGATGCTGAAACTAAAGCTTTATGGATGAGTCATGGTATTAAAGAAGACCATTTAATTCCATTAGCTGGTAACTTCTGGGAAATTGGTGAAGGTCCATGTGGTCCTGATACAGAAATGTTTTATGACCGTGGTGAAAAATATGATAAACGTGGCAAAGAATTAATTGAAAATGATATTGAAAATGACCGTTTCATTGAAATTTGGAATATCGTATTCTCTCAATTTAATTCAAAAGAAGGCGTAGATAGAAGTGAATATAAAGAACTTCCATCTAAGAATATCGATACTGGTGCTGGTTTAGAAAGATTATGTTGTGTTATGCAAGAAGTAGAAACTAACTATGACACTGACTTATTCAGACCTATTATTGCAAAAACTGAAGAAATTTCAGGTGTTAAATATGAGGGTCAAATGGCATTTAAAGTTATCGCTGACCATGTTAGAACTGTAACATTCGCAGTTGCAGATGGTGCGACTTTATCTAATGAAGGTAGAGGATATGTTTTAAGACGTGTATTAAGACGTGCTTCTAAATATGCTAAATCTTTAGGAATTGAAAAACCATTTATGGCTGATTTAGTAGATGTAGTTATTTCAATCATGGAATCATATTATCCATATTTAAAAGACCAAGTAAATATTGTTAAGACAGTTATATCTTCAGAAGAAGAAAAATTCTTATCAACATTAGCTTCAGGTGAAAAGAGATTCCAAGCTATCGCAGCTAAATCTGATAAGGTTATATCAGCTGTTGATGCATTCACATTATATGATACTTATGGTTTCCCATTAGAATTAACTTTAGAATATGCAGAAGAATTAGGTTTAACTGTTGATCAAGAAGGCTTTAAGGCTCACTTAAATGAACAAAAACAAAGAGCTAGAAACGCTCGTAAAGATGAAGCTTCAATGGGTGGTCAAAATGAAGAATTCTTAAAATTTAAAGAAGAAACTAGATTCTCTGGTTATAACGCTACAAACCATAAAGCGAGAGTTGTTGCTGTATTTGGTAATGGAATTGTATTAGATGAAACTCCATTCTATGCATTTAGTGGTGGTCAATTATGTGATACAGGTACAATTGATGATGAAAAAGTAATCGATGTAATTAAAATGCCAAATGGTCAACATTTACATGTTATGGAATCACATAACTTCAATGTAGGTGATTTAGTATTTGCGTGTGTTGATAAAGAAAATCGTAACTTAACTAAGAAAAACCACTCTGCTGCTCACCTTTTACAAGCTGCATTACAAAATGTTATTGGTAGTCATGTTCACCAACAAGGTTCTCAAGTTTCTAGTACTTATTGTCGTTTTGACTTTAATAACTATAATACTTTAACTGATGAAGAAATTTTAAAAGTTGAAGATTTAGTTAATGATTATATTTTAAAAGCTCATAAAGTTAATACTCATGTTTTAGATATTGAAGAAGCTAAGAAAATGGGTGCTATGGCTTTATTCGGTGAAAAATATGGTGCTAAAGTTAGAGTAGTAGATATGGGTGTATCTAAAGAATTCTGTGCTGGTACTCACGTAGATAGTACAAACGAAGTTGAAGCTTTCGCAATTAACTCATTTGAATCAATTGGTTCAGGTGTATTCCGTATTACAGCTTCAACAAGCTCTAACGCTATGAGTTTTGTTAAAGAAGCTACTTCAAATATTTCAAATAGTATTTTAGCAGTAGTTAATAAAGCAAATGAAGTTATTAATGAAGCTAAGGCTAATAATATTGAATTAGTATTTGATTATTCATATAATGAACCAACAGTATTTGGTTACCGTTACATTTTAGAATTAAGAAAAGAATTATCTTTAGCTCAAACAGCTATGAAAAAATTAGAAAAAGAATATACAGCTAAGAAGAGCCAAAGTGCATTATCTGATTTAAATAGATTTGATAATGAAATTGTTGATGGTAAATTATTTGCTAAAGTTGAAGCTATGGATTCAAATTTATTAAAAGATATGGCTGCAGCTTTAAGAAATAATAAAAACTTAAGCGTAGTATTCTTTGCTAGTGTAGCTACTGATAAAGTAACATTTGTTTGTGCTACAAATGGCTATGATGCTTCAATGTTAGTTAAAGAAGCTGCTAAGATTACTTTAGGTGGCGGTGGAGGTAAAAAAGACCTTGCACAAGCTGGTGGTAAAGATGTAACTAAAGTTGATGAAGCTATCGCTAAAGCTAAGGAGTTAGCCTTATAATGAAATATGTAGGCTTAGACTTAGGTAGTAAAACATTAGGTATTGCAATATCTGATGAATTAGGGTTCTTAGCTAGAGCTGTTGAAACGTATCGTTTTAATGAAGATGATTATGAATCAGCTGTTAATTATACAATTGAATTTTGTAATAAAAACAATGTAAAGACTGTTGTATTAGGTTTACCAAAACACATGAACGGTGATGATGGTATTAGAGCTCAAATTTCTTATGATTTTAAAGCTAACATTGAATCTAAATCTGATATTAAAGTTGCATTAGAAGACGAAAGACTTACTACAATTATTGTTGATAGAGCGATGATTACAGGTAATGTTAGACGTAAAGATCGTAAAGATAAAAAAGATGAAATGGCTGCAGTAGTCATTTTACAAAAATATTTAGATAAGAAAGGATTTTAGTAACATGCAAGAAAAAAATAATACAATTACATTAACATTTGATGACGGTTCTGAAAAAGATTTCGAAATTTTATTCACTTATCAATCTGAAAATAGTGGTAAAAACTATGTATTCATTTTAGATGAAGGTGATCAAGTTGGTGTATTAGAATATGTTGAACAATCTGAAGGACAAGGTAATATTATTCCAATTAGTCCAGAAGATGAAGCTTGGGATGAATTAGAAGAAGTATTCGAATCATTCTTAGAAGAACAAGAAAACGGCTGTGCTGGTTGTCCAGGAGCTGGTAGTGATGAATGCAATGGATGCAGCAAATAATTTATTAAATCTTAAATTCGATGAATTTGATTTAAAATTAAAGGAATATGCTAAAGAAAATAATGTTCCTATTATTTTTGATGAAGGTTTAGCTTTCTTAGAAACTATTATTAGATTGTATAAACCTAAAAGAATTTTAGAAATAGGAACAGCTATAGCTTACTCTGCTATTCGTATGCATAAAGTATGTAATAGCTATATTACAACTATCGAAAGAAATGAAAAAATGTATAATAAAGCTTTAGAAAATGTTAATGAATCAGGATTTGCTGATTACATTAAAGTTATCTATAAAGATGCTTTACTTGCATTTGATGATGTTAAGGATCAAACTTTTGATATGATTTTTATTGATGCTGCAAAAGCTCAATATACTAAATTCTTTGATTTATACACTCCTTTATTAAGTAAAGGTGGAATTGTTGTATGTGATAACATGCTATTCCATGGTTTAGTAGAAAATGATGAAGAATATATGAATCAAACTAGAGCTGTTAGAGGTTTAATTAGAAAATTAGCCAACTTCCATAAAGTATTATTAGAAAATGAAGATTATGATACTTCAATTTTTGAAATAGGTGATGGTATGGCTGTATCTGTAAAGAAGGATTAGTTTATGCAATTAATTGGTAATATATATAAAGTAGATATATCTAACAAATTAATAGCCATCAAAACATATAATAAGCTTAATTATTTTTATTTTCAAAATAGTCATCTTCAAGTATTTAAAAGATATTTATATGAAGGAGTTTATATAAACTTAGAATATGATGAAGATAAAATATTTAAGAAGAATAACATTAACGCCTATTTAGTTAATTATGTTAATGAGATTTATTCTATGTCTATCTATAAGAAGATTAAGTATTATGATAAAGAAGAAATAAATGGTTCTTTATCTAAATTCTTATCTTCATTAGGTAATATTATGTTTTTAGATTTAGAAATGACAATGCCGTCATATGGTTTTCATGGCACTTCATTCCAATCTGAAATCGTTCAGGCGGGTTTTTTACTGTTAGATAATAATGGTGAAGAAATCACTAGATACTCTAAATATATTAAACCAGTTGTTCATAAAGAATTAAGTAATAGAGTTCTTAAGTTTTTAAATTTAGATATTATGGAATTTAAATCTAAAGCTATAACTTATAATGAATTCTATGAAGATTTTAAAGAAATACTAGATATCTATCATCCTGCTATAATTGTTTATGGTAAGAATGATAGTATAACTTTAAATAGTTCATATAAAATAAATAAAGTTAGATCATTAGAAAAACTAACTAGATTTATTAATCTATCTAAGATTATTAAAAATTATTATGAGTTAAGAAATGACCCAGGTTTATTTAAACTATATCAAATATATTATAATAATGATAATCTTCAAGTTCATGATGCATTTAACGATTGTATGGTAACAAAAGAAGTATTTAAAGCATTTAAAGATGATGTTAATCATAAAACAAATTTTTATGATGAAATTAGAAAATACTTGCAATAATAACTATTAAACGTTATACATTTAAATTGCCATTCATATAATTAAATGGTGATTAGTTATATGAAAATAAATTATATATTAAATAAATTAAAGATAAAACCAGCTATAATTAATCATAATGTAGCTGGTTTATTTTTTAATAGTAAAGACTGTATTCAGGATTCAGTATTTTTCTTAATGGAAAGTAATAAAAAATACTTAACAGACGCTATAAATAATGGCGCCACTACAATTATTACAGATAATGAATGTTATACAGATAATTTAATAAACTATATTAAAGTTTTAAATGTTAAAAAGACAATGTGTGATTTTGCAAGAGTATATTATAAAGATATATCTAAGAAAATGAAATTAATAGGTTTTATAGGTACAAATGCTAAAACTACATGTTCAACTATAGGATATAAATTCTTTAATTATATTAACTATCCTTCAATGCTTATTGGCTCAAATGGAATTAATTGGAATAATAATCACATACCTACTAATAATACAACTCCTGATATACTTACCATATATAAATATTTAGATATTGGCTATAAAGAAGGTATCAAATATGTTTTTATGGAATTATCAAGTATAGGTATATCTGAACTTAGAATAGAAGGATTAACGTTTGATACTCTAGTTTTAACTAATCTTAGACAAGACCATCTGGATTATCATAAAACATTGGATAATTATTATCATACTAAAAGTATTCCCTTTATTAGACTAAATAGTGCTAAATATGCTGTTATTAATATTGATGATGCTAATCATAAAGAATTTATGAAATATTTAAATTGTAATGTAATTACTTATGGAATTAATAATAATGATTCTAATGTTAAAGGTAATGTTTTACGAATAGATTCAAATGGTAGTTTATTTACAGTTAATAGCTTTCCTTTTAGAATTAAATTATTAGGAGAATTTAATATATATAATTGTTTATCGATTATATCTTTACTTAGTATATATAATCTTAGTTATTTAGATTTTTCAATTTTTATTAAATCTATGGAAGCTATAAGTGGGAGAATGAATAAATATAGCTATAATGATATTAATATAATTATTGATTATGCTCATACATACTCTGCCGTAAAAGAATCTATTAGTTTTGTAAGAAATGTTGCTAAAAAGAATTTATATGTAATAGTTGGTTGTGGTGGGAATAGAGAAAAAGAAAAGCGTTACATGATAGGTACATTATTAAATGAATTAGATATAAACATTGTTTTAACTACAGATAATCCAAGATTTGAAGAGCCTATAGATATAATTAATGATATTAAAAAAAATATTACACATGAAGTTGATTGTTTTATTGATCGAAAAGAAGCTATAACTAAAACATTAGAGAAAATGAAAAGTGGTGACTATTTATTGATTTTAGGAAAAGGAAATGAATCATATATGGAAATAGCTGGTATAAAATATCAATATAATGATTTAGATATTATTAATGGATATTTTAAATTATCCTAAGCTTGTTATATTAAGTCTTTTATCAACATTTTTATATTGTGTATATATTAAAAGTATAAAACGTATTAGACAATCAGAAAGGTCATTAGGTCTTGCTAGTCATAAAAGTAAAGATGGGACAACAACATCAGGTGGTATTATATTTATAGTACTACCTTTATTTTTTATTAATTATAATAAAGAGCTTATTATGATTATTATAGGTACTATAGGATTTGGAATATTAGGATTAATAGATGACATATTAATCATAAAATATAAAAATAATAAGGGTATTACACCAATTTTGAAATTGATAATTCAAACAATAATATCAGCTTTAGTTTTTTACTTTTATATTTTAAATAATAATACTAATCTTAACTTATTTGGTCTTAACATTGATTTTAAATGGATGTATGGATTATTAATAATGTGGATATTAGTATCAAGTACTAATGCGTGGAATTTAATAGATGGAATAGATGGCTTATGTGCAGGTTGTAGTTTAATATTTGGTATTGGATTAGGTGTTATAGCATATAAACAAAATGAATTTGAATTATTAAGTATGATGATAACATTTCACATAGTACTTTTTACTTTTTGGTGTTTCAACTTACCAAAAGCCAGTCTATTTATGGGAAATGTTGGATCACTAGGTCTAGGTGCGTTTTATGCATGTTGTAGCATATATTTAAATAGTTTAACAAGCTTTTTTGTTATGGCATTACTATTTGTTTTTGAAACAGTTAGTGTAATTTTACAGGTTATATATTTTAAGAAAACTAAGGGTAAAAGATTATTTAGGATGGCTCCTTTTCATCATCATTTGGAAGAGGTAGGACTAAAAGAAATAGAAGTTGATTTAATATTTTATATTATTCAAATTATTTTGGTTATTTTTGTAATAATTTTTTATATATAAAAAGTATTTTTTGTAATTGACTTTATAAGTAAAAGTTTATATAATTGTCTTACGCTATAAATTTTTATTATGGAAGTGATTATATGAATGATCCAAGATTATTAACCTTATTAACTTTGATAAAAGTTAAGAGTTATACAAAAACTGCTGAACGATTATTTATTACACAACCTGCAGTTTCTCAACACATTAAATCATTAGAACATCAATATGATGTTTCAATATTTGATGGTACAAAAGGTTTTAATTTAACTAAACAAGGTCAAATATTAGTTGAATATGCACGTCGTATGCAAAATCAAGATATTCAATTAAAACAAACACTTAATAATTCAGTAAATTTCTCATTACCAATTAAAATTGGTGTTACTGATTTTTGTAAAGAAGCAATTATTAATAATGAGATTTTTAATTCAATTACAGAAGAATATAATTATAAACTAGAACTTCTTGTCATGAGTTCAGAGGACATATTTAAGAATCTAGAATCTGGCAATATTGATTTAGCTGTAATTGATAACTCATATAATGATGATTTATTTGAGGGTACTTTAATTGATACATATAATATCGTTCCTTTTGTTCATACTGAAGGAAAGTTTAAGGAAATTAAACGCATCACTAGAGAAATGTTAAAAAATAATCCTATCATTATGTCGAATGATAATGAAGGTATGACTATCTCAGTTAAAGAATCATTAAAAAAATCAAATATAAATATTAATCCTGATAATTTATATTTTTCTAATTCACCTTATTTAATGACTAAAATGATTAAACAATTTGATGGAATTGCATTTATGTATGGTAATTACGTTGATTCTTTACCAGGAATCAAAAAGATGGAATTAACTAATTTTAAATCAAGTCAAAATGTTTATTTAATTTATAGTATTTCAAGCTTTGAAAAAGCTAATTTTAAAAAGATTTGTAATAAAGTGAAGAAAGCGTAATATGGATATTTTATACGAAGATAATCATGTAATAGTAGTATATAAAGAAAAAGGAATATTATCTCAAGCAGATGGTTCTAATAAGCCTGATATGCTAACTATTATAAAGAGTTATATTAAAGAAAAATATAATAAATCAGGTAATGTATATTTAGGATTAGTTCACAGATTAGATATTAATACTAGTGGTGTAATGGTGTTTGCGAAAACATCAAAAGCGGCAAGTAGATTATCAGAAGATATTAAAAATAATAAACTACATAAACGTTATTATTGTGTTGTAGAAGGTAATATTACTAATGATGGTAAACTAATTGATTATTTAGAAAAGGATGAAATAATAAAGAAAGCTTTTATTTCAAAAAATGGAAAAGAAGCTATATTAGAATATAATGTTATCAAAAATTATAAGATTGATAATAATGATGTTACATTATTAGAAATTAATCTTATAACTGGTAGATTTCATCAAATTAGATGTCAATTATCTAATATTGGTCATCCATTATATGGTGATAAAAAATATGGTAGTAAGTATTCTATAGAGTATTTAGATTTTCCATTAGAAGCTTATCATTTAGAATTTATTCATCCAACCACAAAAGAATTATTAGTTTTTGAAAAAAGTTATATGATTTAAGGCTGAGCAATCAGCCTTTTTTCATATATTAAATTGGTGATTTATTTATGTTATTTGAATATTACAATAATTATTTAAGAGTTACTAATTATCGACAATTAAAACTATTAGAAGATGATAATATTGTCATAGACAATCTAAAGATAATAGGATCTAATTTAGTTATTTTAAGTATGGATAAAGATGAGATTATTATCTATGGAAATATTATAAATTTAATAATTGGGTGAATTAAATGAACTATAAAATTAAAATGAATAAGAAGGATTTTTTTAAAGTAAATAACCGTATTCTAACAAGTAATATAGTTATAGAAGATGAAGATGTTATATTTGAAGTTGAGTTAGGTTCTTATAATATTTTAAAGAAATTAAATTATGAATTTTTTATATTAGAAAGTATAGCTGATAAAACTAAAAGGTTAACTAAAAGATATGCCTTAATATTATTAGGTTTAACTTTTATGATTAGTATTTTATATATAAATTCATATCGAGTGAGTGAAATTGTTTTTAACCGTGAAACTAGTATTAATCAGTCAATCAAAACTAATATAGAAGAGTCTTATAAACAGTTATTATTTTTTGATTTTATAGATTTAGATTTTAATGAATATTCTAAAGATTTATGCAAAAAATATTTTGAATATCCATATATAAACGTTAGTAAGCAAAATAATAAAATATATGTGTATATTGCAGATGTTAATGAGGTTTCTATAGATAAAAATTTATCTAAAGGAAATTTAGTATCTAAGTATACTGGAATAGTAGATATATTTTATGTTTATGAAGGGACAAGTTTAGTTTATAAAAATAAGTTAGTAAATGAAAATGATGTCTTAATAGAAGGAGAAAGTTCTAAAGGATTAGTGATGGGAACAACCTATAAAAAGGTAAATGTTAAAATAAAAAAAGAAGAGAGTTTATTTGAATATTCAAATAAAAGTTTAGAATATAAAGAAGTTATTTTGTTTAATAAAGTGTTTAAAATAGGGAAAAAAGAAGAATTTAGTAATTTTGATAGAAAAGAAGAGGTGAAATTTAATTTATTTAATTTTTTTATTATTAAAAAAATTGTAGAATTAGAAAAAAATGTTATAATAAAAACATATACATTAGATCAAGGTCTGACGGAAGCTAAAAATAAAATAGAAAATGAATTTTACAAAGAAGTTAGTAATGAAATGGAAAAGATTTTATCTATTACTAACATTACAAAAGTAGAATTAGAAGATTTATATGAATATTGTTTTATTGTTAAATCATATGAGTCATTTGGAATTTATGAGGAGTGATTTTTTTGAAGTTAAATTGTTTTGTTAAGGATGCGAATATCGCTAAAAATATTTGTGGTATTCAAAATAAAAATATTGAAGTTATTGAGGATATGTTTAATTGTATATTAGACATTCATGGGGATCATGTATTAACTAATTTAAGTAGCCAATATGAGGCTATGATTTTAGAAGAATTTATGAATGCTTTAATTGAGTTTGCAGAACTAGGTATTCATATAAGTTTACGTGATATTGTTTACATACGTAAGATGCAAGAATTAGGTGAACTTAAAAAATACATGAACTATGTAAGAATTAGAAAACCTATTGCATATAATCAAAATAATAAACCAATATTTGCGAAAACTTTTAATCAAGCTGAATATTTAAAATTACTAAATGAAAAAGATTTAGTTTTTTCTACAGGTTCAGCTGGTAGTGGTAAAACTTATTTAGCGGTTGTTTATGCGGTAAGTCAGTTGAAGAAAGGCTTAATTCAAAAGATTATTTTAACTAGACCGGCTGTAGAAGCAGGGGAATCATTAGGGTTCTTACCAGGTGATTTAAAGGAAAAGGTTGATCCATATTTACGTCCATTATATGATGCGTTATACGATATGTTAGGTGTAGAAACAACTAATTCACTAATTGAAAAACAAGTTATTGAAATAGCTCCGCTCGCATACATGAGAGGTAGAACTTTAGAAAATGCAATTATCATTTTAGATGAAGCACAAAATGCTACTATAGATCAGTTAAAGATGTTTTTAACTCGTTTAGGTTTTAATTCCAAGATGATTGTTACTGGTGATTGTAGCCAAGTTGATTTACCTAAAACAGCTAAATCAGGGTTAAGAATTGCTTCAACTATGTTAGCTGATTTAAAGGAAGTTGGAGTTATTGATTTTACTGTTTATGATGTTGTTAGACATCCATTAGTAGGAAAGATTATTGAAAGATTTGAAGAAATAAAATAGGTGGTAAATATGCAAAGAGAAATAGTAAATACAGGTAAACTTTTAGATGGAAAAGGAAATTTAATTGAAAAAGGATATGCTAGAAGTTTAATTAAAGATTATGATAGAAAAGATGTTAAAGCTCCTAAATGGAGATTAAAGGAATGGGATTATTATTTAGTTTATAATGAAGATTATGGTATTGCGTTAACTTTAGATGATAACTATTATATGGGTATGATTAGTGTTTCTGTTTTAGATTTTAAGAATTCTAAAGAACTAACAGTATCTCCTATTGAATTATTTACTAAGGGTAAAGTTAATTTACCATTAAGTTCTAAAATTGGTGATGCAGTTTATTCTACTAAAAAGGCTAGTGTAGAATTTTTACAAATTCCTAGTGGTAGAAGATTAAAAGTTAGTATGAAGAAATTTTATAATAATCAAGATTTTGAATGTGATTTATATTTATTAGATGAACCAGCTGAATCTATGGTTATTGCTACTCCATTTAAAAAAGATAAACATTTTTATTACAACCAAAAGATTGTAGGTTTTAAGGTAGAAGGTTCTTTTAAGGTTGGAGATTTTGTTTATAACTTTGATAAGGGAAACTCAGTTGGATTATTAGACTGGGGTAGAGGTGTATGGACATATAAAAATAGATGGTACTGGGGTGCTGGTTCTGGTATGGTAGATGGACATATGGTAGGTTTTAATATCGGATATGGTTTTGGTGATACATCGGCAGCTAGTGAAAATGTTATTTTCTATGATGGAATTTTACATAAATTAGAAGATGTGTCTTTTAATATTCCTGTTAATAAAAAAGGTAAAAAAGAATATACAATGCCTTGGACATTTACATCTAGCGATAAACGTTTTGAAATGGAATTTACACCTATTATAGATAGAGCTTCATTAACTTCATTAGTTGTATTATGTAGTGACCAACATCAAGTATTTGGTAAGTTTAGTGGTAAGATTGTTTTAGATGATGGAAAGGAAATAATTATTAAAGACTTTTTAGGCTTTGCTGAAGATGTATTTAATAAGTGGTAGTTTTTATGATTGAATTAAAGAATGTAAGTAAGTTTTATAATTCTAATGGAACTATAACTGTTGCTTTACGTAATATCAATCTAAAATTATCAAAAGGTGAAATAGTAGCTATTACTGGTGAATCTGGTGCCGGTAAATCAACATTATTAAATGTTATTTGTGGTGTAGATTCATATGAAGAAGGAGAATTATATTTTAAAGGACAAGAAACATCTTATTTTAATCAAGACGATATGGATATATATCGTAAGAAAAATATAGGTTTTATTTATCAATCTTACAATATAATTGATTCATATACAGTTTTAGAAAATGTAATGCTTCCTTTAATTTTAAAAGGTGAAAAATTAGAAGTAGCTAAAGAAAAGGCTTTAGTTTATATTGAAAAAGTTGGTTTATCACATCGTATTCATAATAAAGGTATTAAACTTTCTGGTGGTGAAAAACAAAGATGTGTTATAGCTCGTGCTTTAGCTTCTGATTTTGAAATATTAGCTTGTGATGAACCTACTGGTAATTTAGATAGTGAAACGGGTAAGCAAATTATAGAACTTATCAAAGAGGTTGCTAAAGATAAACTAGTATTAATTGTTACACATAATTATGAACAAGTAGAACATATAGTGACGAGAACTATAAAGGTAAGTGACGCTGAAATCGTTCAAGATATTGTTAAGGAAAATATAACAGATGATATAGTTGAAGAATTAGATTTAGTTGAAACAAAAAACAAATTAAAAAGTTTAGGAATTGTATCAACTTTAAATGTAAAAAATACACCTAAGAAGACTATTTTTACTAGTATTGTTTTTATGGTATTTTCTTTTGTGATGTTATTTTTATTATTAACTATGTTAGCATGGAATGATATTAATAAATTTACTCCAAATAATCAATATTATAATACTTCTAGTGAACGAATTATTGTATTTAATAAAGATTATTCACCAATAGATATGAGTGATTTTGAAAGTTTTGAAGAAGAGGTTTTTGAAAATACTTTTTATGAAGATATTCAATTATTTTTAAAAGTGGATAGAAATAACGCAAATATGAGTATTCCTACTTTATTTGTATCTTTAACAAATCATTTACCATATGATAATGTTAATGTTTTTGGTCAAGCGCCTGTTTCTGAAAACGAAGGTTATATTGTATTTCCAACAGAATTAGTTGAAGATAATTCTGATAGATACAGTAAATACGTTAATAAAGATGTTTATTTAGGTGACTATAAAAACATTAATATTAATTTAAATTTAACTGGTTTTGGCTATTCTGATAGTATATCAAAACCAATTGTAGTTACAAAAAAAGATGTTCATAAATTATTTTATCGTTCATATTTAAAGAATTTTGATATGTATGTAACATTGGGTGATAAAAAAGTAAATGTTGATTATAGTTTATATGGTTTTGAAAAGCCAAAATTAACATATTTTTATAAAGAAGAAGTAGAACTTAAGGATTTAGAAATTGTATTAAAGGGTATTTATCATATAAAGGTAAAGGATTATGAAATTAATTTTGTTCAAAGTGAGTATGAAGAACATGTAATAATTGATTTGCCTAGTGATTTTTCTTTTGATGAAATATTTGAAGTTACAGTATATTCTGATAATTTTAAAACAACTTTATCTAAGTTAGATAGAATGGGGTATGCGTATCGTTTGCCAGGTAAAAATGGAGTAATAATAGATTCGCAAGAAAGCTTATATTTTATGTTATTTGTGTTAGTAAGTATAATTGCTATTATTATTCTATTCTTTATTACATATGTAATTATTTCTAAGATAGCTATAAGTAAATTAAAAGACTATACTATTTTAAGAAGTAATGGTGTTCTTAAAGGTAGTATGAAAAATGTTATCCATTTTGAAATGATTACGTTAGGTGTTTTTGGTTGTGTCTTATCATATGTAATATTTATGATTTTATCATTATTTATTCCTATTATTCAAAACATTGTTTATTATAATAATGCTATAGTTACGTTTGTATATTTAATACTAAATATAATATTTGCATATTTTATTTCACGTAGACTTAACAAGAAAGTGTTTAAAAATACTATAGCTACTTCATTTAAGAGTGAGGTGATGAATAATGCTTAAGGTTAAAAATCTTAATAAATATTATTTTAAAGGCTCTAAAAATGAACTTCACGTTATTAATAATACTTCTTTAGAATTACCTAAAACAGGTTTAATTACTTTCTTAGGACATTCTGGTAGTGGAAAAACAACATTACTTAATGTTTTAGGTGGATTGGATTCTGCAAGTGGTAGTATTTGTTATGATGATTTAAATGTAAAAAATTATAACATGAGAGTTATTGATAAATACCGTTTAGAAAATATAGGATATGTATTCCAAAATTATAATCTTTTACAAGATGAAACAGTTTATGACAACTTAAGATTAGCTTTAGAAATTTTTGGTATTACTGATCAAGAAGAAGTTGATAAACGTATTGAATTCGCATTAAAAGCTATAGGTATGTATAAATATCGTAAAAAGATGGCCTATGCATTGTCAGGTGGTCAACAACAAAGAGTTAGTATCGCTAGAGCCCTAGTTAAAAAAGCTAAGATTATTATTGCTGATGAGCCTACAGGTAACTTAGATAGTGAAAATACTGTTGAAGTAATGAATATCTTAAAAAAGATTAGTAAGACTTCTTTAGTTTTATTAGTTACACACGATCAGTCAATAGCTAACTTTTATTCTGATAGAATATATCAATTAAAGGATGGTTCTGTAATTAATTCATATGATGTTGATGAATCAGGAAAGCTTAATGTAAAATTTGATAATAATATTTATCTAAAAGATTTAAATTATAAGGAAGATAATAATGAATTAGGTAATATTAAGATTTATTTTGATGAGGATTGTAAATTAGATTTATCAATCATTATTAAAGATGGAACAGTTTATATTGATGGACCTAGTAATTTGAAATTATTAAGTAGTACAAATATTAATGTTAAAGATGAACATTATAAGGATATTTCAAAGGATGAAATAGATTTTAATTATGATAATTCATGGTTTAAAAATGGAAAAAAGATAGGATTTTTTAAAGAATTATATTTGAATTTAAAAGATGGTTTTAAGAAATTTAAAAATGCTCATAGAAAAATGAAATTCTTCTATTTCTCATTAGGTTTTATTGGTTTTTTACTTGCGACTAGCTTTATTATTTTTACTAATTCTAAAACAGTAGATACATCTGATTTTTATTTCAATAAAAACTATAATACTATTGTTAATGAAGATTTTACATTAACTGAAAATGAAGTGTTAGAAGATGTTTATAATGATGGAAATATTAATCATGTTTTTGAGCCTGTAGATGTTTCAATAAAATATATGAAAAATATTACATTTGCTGAAACTAATGTTTATATGAGTGAATATAAATTAGCTCCTATTTATGATAAAACTATAAAATTATATTCTGGTAATATGCCATTAGAAGATAATGAGATATTAGTTCCATATCAATATGCAGTTGATTTAGTTAAAAATGGTAATAAGATTCTTAAATTTAATGATATTATAGGTCAAACAATAAACGTTATGACTGGTGTTAGATCAGAAGATATGAAAATTGTTGGTATCACCAGAGACAATCAAGGGTTTATGTATGTAAAGGAAAATGTCTTTTTATCATATAGTTTTAGTAAAAGTGAGGCATTGTTATCAACAACTTATAGATATCATAAATATGAAAAAGATCAAAAAGGTAACAAACTATATGAAATAGTAATTGGTAGAGATTTAAAAGATACTGGAAGATTAGAAGTTTTAGCTAATTATGATGATTTATATGATCCTACTGCACTTTCATATAACCAATCTACAGATTCATATGGTATTATCACAAAAACCGGATTAGATGAATATGGTAATCTATATAAAGAATCGTTATATATAGTTGGTTATTATAAGTATAATTATGAGATAAAAGGTACATCGTATATTACAAATAAATTTTATGAATTTACATGGTATGAAAAAGATTTAACAAAAGGTATTGCAGCATTTAAAAATGATGAATATGTTATTGTTGAAGGAAAAGATATTGAAAATGATAATGAAGTAATAGTGCCATATTTATCAAAATATAAGATTGGTGAAAAAGTTTTTGGTAAAGTAATTGTTGGTCGTTATACAGGTTCTACAATGTCTATGACAAATAAGTGTTTATCGAAAGTTGATATTGCATATATATTCTATTATAATAACAATACTTTATTTGTTAGTGATAACTTATATAATGTAAATAAGTATTTAAATGGAGAAGGTTTAAGAGCATTAAATATGTATGATCATCAATATGAATTAAAATTACGTTTAGAGAGTGATTCATTAACTATATTTACTATCTTATTCGTAGTTTTATTAATTACTAGTGTTGTGTTTATATACTTTATTATGCGTAGTAAGATGATATCAAATATCTACACAATTGGTATATATAGAGCTATTGGGGCGACACGCTGGACTTTAATTAAACGTTTTATGGCTGAAGCTTTTGTTTTAGCATTAATGACATGTTTTATTGGATATGTTATTGCGGCTGGATTAATTGGTTTTGCGATTACTTTTTTAAATGAAGTATTCAATGTAAGTATCCTTTCTATTGATTGGTTGTTTGTAATTATTGGTAGTGGTGTTATGTTTATATTAATAGTATTCTTTGGTATATTACCTATTATTATGTTATTACGTAAAACACCAACGATGATTTGTGCTAAATATGACATCTAATACAAGGAGTGAAATCATGAAAAAATTTTTATCAGTTATTAATTTTATTTTAATTTTAGCAGTATTGGTTTTTTCTATATTTAATTTATTATTGATTTTAGAAGTAATAGATATTCAAAATGATTTATTAGATATTGTATCAATAGTAGGTAATGTATTAATTATAGTATCTGTAGTCATAAGTCTTATTTTAAAGCCTAATAAAACAAAAGATAAAAACGATGAAATAAAGTCTAATGTTGAACCTAATAATGTTATAGAACAAGTTCAATCTCCAACAATTTCAGAGTTAGTTGAAGAAGTTAAGAATGATATTGTTAAAGAAAATGTTATAGAAGAAGTAGAGACACCTATTTTAGAAAATGATGATGTAGTTTTACAAGAAACTGATGTAATTGAGGAAGTTGAAATAGAAAATGAAAAGACTCAAGAGTTAGTTGTTAAAGAACTTGATATGGGTAATATAAAGTTTGAAGGTAAATTAATGTATGCACCATATGAAGTTAAAGAACAATACTCTATTATTAAGAATCATTTTTTAAGATATTCTGGTGTAACTAGTCGTATTAGTAACAATAAAGAAACATTTAGAAAAAGTGGTATTTTAGCTCAAATAAAACTAGTTAGTAATAAACTAAATGTTTATTTAAATGTAATTCCAGAGCCTTTTATAAGAGAAGGATACAAGGTTAAGAATGTAGGAGATACTAAACAATATGAAGAAACTCCTTTACATATAAAAATCACAAATGAAAAATCAATTAAGGAATTTGTAGATATTTTAGATGTAATGATGACATCTAAAGGAATTAATAAAAAACAAAGATTTAAAGAAGTTAACTATGTTGATTATTTATATCCAAATGGTGAAACAATTTTAAATGGTTTAGGATTATCTAGTGAGTATTTAGTTAATTCGATTAATTCTAAAATTATTCCAAGCGATTTACCTGATGATTTATTAGAATATTCGGCAGTTATAGATGGAGAACCATTAACTGATAATATGTACAAAACTACAATATATCTTGATAATTTAACTAATTATTATCAAGATGGCGATATTATTAATAAACAAAATTTATTATCAAAAAAACTTATTAAAAAGGATGATTTTGTGGTTGTTAAAGGTAGAGGAACATTGGATAAAAGGTTTATTATTATAGCGGATGATTTTGATGTTTTGGCTACTAAAATGATTTACATAACTAATGGTACAATCGTAAGAATTAAACATTAATGATAAATTTGGAGGAGAAATCCTCCTTTTTTTCTTTAAATTTATTAAAATTTTGTATTTTATTTTTTATATAAAAAATATATAATATAATAAAGAATATTATTCGAGGTTTGAAAATGAGATATTATTTAGGTATTGATATTGGTACTAGTGGTACTAAAGGGGTTTGTTTTAATGAGTTAGGACAAGCTTTATGTGAAAGTAATAAAGAATACGATATTATTTCAATAAAACCATTATATGCTGAACAAAATCCGTCAGATTGGTTTAATGCTGTAAAGTATGTTATTAAAGATATAACGAGTAAAGGTTATATTATTAATGGTATTGGATTATCTGGGCAAATGCATGGTTTAGTTTTATTAGATAAAGATGATAATGTTTTAAGAAATAGTATTATTTGGTGTGATAATAGAGCTTTTAATGAAGCTAACCAAATTAGTTTAGAATTTGGCAATGATTTGATTAAGAGTATAACAGGCAATAATGTTGTTCCTTCATTTACATTATCTAAATTATTATGGGTAAAAAATAATGAACCTAATTTGTTTAATAAAATTGATAAAATAATGTTACCTAAAGATTATATTAGATATATGTTAACTAAAGAATTTAAAACTGAATATTCAGATGCATCTGGTATGCAGATACTTAATATTCATACTAAAAAATTTAGTGAAGAAATATGTGACTATATTGGAATAAAAACATCTAATTTACCTACTTTAATTGAATCATGTGAAATAAGTGGTTATGTAAAAGAAGACCTATCATTAGAATTAGGATTGAATAATGATTGTTTTGTTGTAGGTGGTGCAGGTGATCAAGCAGCTGCCGCAATAGGTAACGGAATAGTTAAGATTGGTGATGTAAGTATTGTTTTAGGATCATCTGGTGTTGTTTTTACACCTATTGATAAAGAAGCTTTTAATGATGATTCTTTACAAATATTTATGCATGCCATCCCAAATACCTACCATATTATGGGTGTAACTAATGGATGTGGTTTATCATATAAATGGTTTAAAGAAAATATTGGTGAATCATTTTCATATAATGAATTAAACGAGCTTGCATCTAAATCAAACCACGACAATAAATTAATATATTTACCTTATTTAAATGGTGAAAGAACACCTATTATGGATCAATACGCTAGTGGTACTTTTATTGGTATTAGACAAAATACAACTAAAGGTGATTTAGTTAGAGCTGTTTTAGAAGGTGTTGGTTTTAGTTTAAAAGATTGTTTTAATTTGCTTCCTAAGATAGATTATAATATTTTAATATCTGGCGGAGGGGCTAAAGGTGAATTATGGAGAAAGATAATTTCATCTATTTTAAATAATAATGTAAATAGAATCGAACAGTCTGAAGGTGGGGCTTTAGGTGTTGCGATATTAGCTATGGTAGCTGATGGTGTGTATGATTCTATTGAAAATGCAGTAAATTCGATCATAAAAATTAAAGATACAACTTTACCAAATCAAAATTGGATAAATTCATATTTAGAGAAATATAATTTATATAAAAAAGCTTATTTAAGTTTAAAAGAATATTTTAAAGAATTAGTTTAGGAGGAAAATAATATGGAATATTTTAAAATTGGAAAAATAAATTATGAAGGACCAAAGTCTACTAATCCTTTATCATTTAAGTATTACAATAAAGATGAAGTGATTTTAGGAAAACCAATGAGCGAACATTTAAGATTTGCGATGAGTTGGTGGCATACATTATGTGCTAAGGGTTCTGATCAATTTGGTGGAAACACTATGACAAGAACTTTTGAAGCTAACGACCCATTAGCTGAGGCTTATGCTAAGGTAGATGCTGGTTTTGAATTTATGGAAAAGTTAGGAATTGAATATTTCTGTTTCCATGATAGAGATTTAGCTCCTGAGTTAGCTACTTTAAAGGAATCAGAAGAAGCTTTAGATAAGGTTAGTGATTATGTTTTAGAAAAAATGAAAAATTCTAATATTAAATGTTTATGGGGTACAGCAAACTGTTTTAATCATAAAAGATATTTAGCTGGAGCTGGAACTAGTCCAAACGCTGATGCTTTTGCTTATGCAGCTGCACAAATTAAAAAAGCTATGGATGTCACTAAAAAACTTGGTGGTAAAAATTATGTATTCTGGGGTGGTCGTGAAGGATACGATACATTACTTAACACTGATTTAAAATTAGAATTAGATAATTATGCTAGATTATTAAGACTAGCTCGTGATTATAATGTTAAGTCTGGTTTAAATGCTCAATTATTAATTGAACCAAAACCAAAGGAACCTACTAAGCATCAATATGATTTTGATGTTCAAACAGTTATAGGTTTTTTAAGAACTTATGGTTTAGAAAATGATTTTAAGATGAATATAGAAGCCAACCATGCAACACTTGCAATTCATACATTTAACCATGAATTAGCTGTTGCTAGAATTAATGGTGTTTTAGGCTCAATTGATGCAAATCAAGGTGATATGTTATTAGGTTGGGATACTGATCAATTTCCAACTAATATATATGATGCAACGCTAGCTATGTATGAAGTATTACTTAATGGTGGATTAGGTAGTGGAGGTCTTAATTTTGATTCAAAAGTAAGACGTCAAAGTTTTAGTGATGAAGATTTATTCATTGCCTATATTTCTGGTATGGATACATTTGCAAAAGGCTTAAAAGTTGCAGCTAAATTATTAGAAGATAAAGTGTTAGAAGATTTTAAAGCTAATCGATATTCTTCATATAATAGTGGAATTGGAGAAAAAATTATAAATAATCAAGTAACTTTAGAGTCTTTACATGATTATGCACTTGATAATGATAATGTAGTTAATCAAAGTGGAAGACAAGAGATGCTTGAAGCTATTTTAAATCAATATATTTTTAATAATTAAAAAATAATATATTTTATAAAATATATTGATAAAAAAAATTTTTATTGTATAATTATTTCGTCTATTTTAAAAAATGTGGATGTTTATTAATCCGAAAAATTTTGGGGAAAGGAAAAAAAGGAGAAGATTTATAGTATATTATAATTCTTCAAGTTCGGTAAACTGCGTTGGCTAAACCTATTATCGAATTGCACAATATTGTTAAAAAATATGGTGCAGTGACAGTCGTAGATAATATTGATTTAACTATCTACGAAAATGAGTTTGTTACTCTTTTAGGTCCTTCTGGATGTGGAAAAACAACTACTTTAAGAATGATCGGTGGTTTTGAATACCCTGATTCTGGTGAAATCGTTGTAAATGGAAAAATTATTAATGAGTTACCTGCATATGCTCGTCCTATTAATACTGTTTTCCAAAGATATGCACTTTTTCCGCACTTAAATGTCTTTAATAATGTGGCTTTTGGTATTAAAAATAGAGGCCGTAAATTTATGATTAATTTCTATGGTGGTATTGATCATATTAAAGAAGAAATTAAAAAAGATAAGCTTGCTTTAGGGTTACCTTTAGAAAAAGCATCAAAAGCTAATTTCTTCGATGTAAATAAAAAATTAAATGAATATGTAGCTGAATCTGTAAAAAATGCCCTTAAAATGGTTAATTTATCAGGATTCGAAGAAAGAAAAATTCAATTTATGTCTGGTGGACAAATGCAACGTGTTGCTATTGCTCGTGCAATTGTATTAAAACCAAAAATTCTTTTATTAGATGAACCATTATCAGCTTTAGACTTAAAGCTTCGCCAAAACATGCAATATGAATTAAAGGAAATGCAAAGAAATTTAGGTATTACTTTTATTTTCGTAACACATGACCAAGAAGAAGCTATGGTTATGAGTGATCGTATTATCGTAATGAAAGATGGTATCATCCAACAATTAGGTACTCCAAAGGATATTTATAATGAACCAGAAAATAGATTTATTGCTAATTTCATTGGTGAATCAAATATCGTTAGTGGTGTATACTTAAGAGAAAATGTTGTTAAATTTTTAGATGTAGAATTTGATTGTGTTGGTTACATATTTGATGACAATGAACCAGTTGATGTTGTTATTAGACCTGAAGACTGGGATGTTGTTCCATTAGAAAAGGCTAAATTAATTGGTAATGTTACATCATCAATTTTTAAAGGTGTACATTATGAATTATGTGTCGATTTAAATGGTATGGAGTTCGTGGTTCATACATATGAAGATGTTAAAACAGGTGAACAAGTTGGTTTATCAGTTGACCCATATGAAATTTGCTTAATGAAGGTAGATGGATCATGCAAAAAAATAGTAAAAGTGTAAATAAGAAATTATCACCTACTATTCAAAACCATCGTTTAGATCGTATGGCTAAGCCATATTTATATTGGTTATACATATTTGCATGTTTGCCAGTATTTTTAATGGTATTTCTAATGTTTGTTGATACTGAAGGTATTAGATTTGAAGGTATGAGTCTAACATTTAGTAACTTTACCTTCTTAAGTAATACTTCAGTCCTTACAGCATTTTTCAATTCTTTTAAATATAGTATTTTAACAACATTAATTTGTATATTTTTTGGTTATTTATTAGCCTATACTCTACATAAGTCTAAAATTAAAAATAAATACATGGTATTGTTATTATTAATTTTACCTATGTGGACTAATATTCTTTTAAGAATTAACGCACTTGCAAGTGTGTTTAAATCAGCAAATATTATTTCTGATATTTTCAATATTAAAGGTTTAGATATTATTGGTACTGATATTGCGATTATATTAGGGATGGTATTTACTTATTTACCATTTATTGTATTACCTATTTATACATCATTAGAAAAGGTTGATTTTTCATTAGAAGAAGCAGCATTAGATTTAGGTATGACTGAAACTGCTAAATTCTGGAAAGTAATTGTTCCATTAACTATGAGTGGTGTATTAAGTGGTTCAATGATGGTTTTATTACCATGTTTATCAGGATTTGCTATTCCTAAAGTATTAGGTCAAGGTAATATTCTTTTAATTGGTAATATCATAGAACAAAATTTTATGACTATGAGTTATAATTTAGGTGCTGTTTTAGCGGTTGTATTATTAGTTATTATTTTAGGTTCTATCCTTATTGTAAATAAATTTGATAAGGAAGGAGAGACTTTAATATGATGAATAATATGAGTAGTTTGCCTAAGGCAACATTAGAAGAATATGGTTATAAAGAACATAAAGTTTTAAAAATGACTTGGAAAGTATTTAAATATTTATGCGTATCATTTACTATATTTATGTTATATGCTTCAATTATTGTTATTGCTATCCAATCATTTAATGCAAGTTCATCTACAACTGAATGGGGTGGATTTACATTTGATAACTATATAACTATGTTTGATAAACCTTCATTAACTACATCAATTAAAAATACTTTTATGCTTTCAATTATCGCTACTTTAATTGCTGGTGTATTAGGTACTTTTATAGCTATAGGTATGTTCTACTTACCTCCTAAGGTTAAGAGTAAGATTATGTTATTAAATAACATTCCATTATTAAATGCTGATATTGTTACAGGTATTTCATTAATGTTAATTTTCTCATTATTCTTACCTTTAAATCGTCAATTATTTGGTTTTGGAACTATTTTATTAGCTCACGTTTATTTCATACTTCCATATATCATTTTATCTGTATTACCAAAAATGGGTGAAATTGATCCTAACTTAATGGATGCAAGTATGGATTTAGGTATTAAACCTTTCAAATCTGTATTAAAAGTAATTATTCCTGCAGTTAGTGGTGGTATTTTCTCAGGGGTAATTCTAGCATTTACTATTAGTTTTGAAGATTTCGTTGTTGGTTATTTTACAACTGGTAATGGTTTTAATACTTTATCAATTTGGATTTATACATCAATTGGTAAAAAATCATTATTCCCTGGTGTATATGCATTCTCAACTGCATTAACATTAGTTTCAATGATAATGGTTTCTGTATATGCAATTATCAAGAAAGGAAGTAAAAAGAAACATGCGTAAGATTGTTAATTTATTCCTTTTAGCTATTATAGTTATTAGCTTTACTTCATGTGCTTCAAAAGATATATTATTATTCCTTAACTGGGGTGAATATATTGATGAGTCGATGGTTGAAGAATTTGAAAAAGAATATAATTGCCAAGTAGTTATGGATTTAGGTGATTCTAATGAAATCTTTTATTCAAAGGTTAGAGGTGGTACTACATGTTATGATGTAGTTGTGCCTTCTGATTATATGATTAAAAAGATGTATGATAATGATATGTTATTAGAAATTGATTACACTAAAATCCCTAACTATAATAAGAATAATTTAGTTTCTGGAGTTAAAGGTATAGCTGAAACTTTAGATTCTAAATCAAAAGGTATTAATGATTATTATGTACCTTATTTATGGGGAACTTGGGGAATTATGTATTCTACTTTATTGGAAGGTTTAGAAGAAGCAGTAATGACTTCTAATAATGAATGGTCATGTTTATTTGATCGTTCATCTATTCCAGCTAACACAAGAGTAGCTATGTATGATTCTCAACAACATGCATATTATGCTGCATGTAGATATTTAGGTTATGATGTATATACTGAATTAGATAAAACTAAATTAAATAACATTTATTCATTAGTTAGAAAAATGGATTATGATGTTTGGGGAACTGACGATATTAAAAAAGATATCGTTGCAGGTAACGTTGATTTAGGTTTTATGTGGACTGGTGATTTCCTTTACTATTACTGTGAAAATGTCGCTAAAGTTGTTATGGAAGCTTATTTAGCTGGTGATGTAACAATTGAAGAAGTTGATGGAATGATTAAGGTTATTACTGGTAATGAAAGAATTTATAAAAATAAATATCAAATTGGCTTTGATATTTACATCCCAAATAATACTGTAGCATTCTGTGATAACTTTGTTATTCCTAAGGATTCTGCACATGTTGAATTAGCTCATAAATTTATCAATTTTATGATTGGTAGAAAAGAAGGAACTAATGAATTAGATCCTGGTTATGCTAACACATATTACGTTAGTTATAATACTCCATATTTAGATATTTATTCTGATATTGTTGATTTAAAAAATATCAAATTAGATAAGACTAATGTCGATGAATTTAATTTAGAAAGAAAAGATGGTGTTGATGCATATGATACAACATTATTCTGGAATTTCTATGATATCGCTATTGGTATAGCTTTTGAAAAATATTATCCTGAAAAAGTTGAAATTGTTCAACCAGATGGTAGTATTAGAAATTATAAAGGTGAAATATTACCTACATTTGATAGAAACTATATTAATACAATAAATGCGACATTTAATAACGCAAGAGCTTAAAAGAGTGAATTTTCACTCTTTTTTTCTTGCTTATTTAATTAATTGTGGTAAAATATGTTTGTTTTTAATTTTAATGGTGTAATGTACACATTATAGTAAGTGGTTGATTAGTATGAAAAGATTTATGATTTTATTTATAAAACTTACTCTATTAGGATTATTAGTTGGGTTATTTATTGCAGGATATCAGTTTATTGCTCATGAAGTTATTCATTATAGTAATGTTTTATTAAAAAGTGAAAATTTAATATGGGTATTCACTATTATATCTAGTTTAGTTTTATTAATAGTATTAATGGTTATAAATAATAAGAATAAAGGTTATTATGGTGGAGGTATACCTCAAATAGAAGCATATCATCGTGGATGGTATGAATTTAGTCCATATAAGATGTTAGTATTTATGACTATTAATTCTTTATTTGGTTTCTTTGGTGGATTCTTATTAGGTAGTGAGGGACCTTCTATAAGTATAGGTTCATCTTTATCTATGATACTAAACCGTATTTTTAAGCTTGAAGATAAAGATGATGTAGCTATTGGTGGTAGTGCTGGTTTTGCCTGTGCGTTTAGTTCACCACTAGCTGGATTATGTCATATGATAGAAGAGAATAAACATATAATAAGTTTTAAACTTATAATTAAAGGAATATATGTTATTGGTATATCTTTTATTATTAGTTATTTATTATATCCTCATTCATTATTGCCATATTTAGAAATTGAAATGTTACCTATTAAATATATTTGGTTAATAGTATTATTAAGTGTTATATGTTTAATAATTTCTAAATTATTTATAGCATCAACTATCAAATTAAAAGATATGACTAAAGGTACTAAAATAATGATGTATTTAACACCAATATTATTAGTTTTATTTATGATGTTAAGAAGATACGAAGGTATATTAATTGGTAATGGTATAGATTCATTAGATGTTAATGTAATTGATTATAGTTTAGCTATTATTTTATGTATCTTTATTTTCAGATTCATTGGAACAGTATTTAGTTTAAATTCTAATATGTCAGGTGGTTTAGTATTACCTACACTAGCTATTGGATCATTAACAGGTATTATATTGGTTAAAGTATTATCATATTTTATTCCTGAAATAACTAATTACACATATATATTTATTATTTGTGGTATGTTAATGAGTTTTTCAGTAGTTACTAACGCACCAATTACAGCGTTAGTTTTAGGATTAAAATGTGCACCTATTAAAGTGATTATTTTACCTTTATTCTTAGGTTTAGCTATTTGTACAATTCCTTTTTATGTGTTTAAATGGGAAAATATATATCATAAATTAGAAAAAAGATTACCAGGTTATATTGATGAATAAGATTTGTTGTTATTTAGAGTGAGTTTTCTCACTCTTTTATTTAAAATATTTATATTTAAAATAAGTTGTGATAAAATAATAATAACTGAGGAGGTGTTTTGTATGAAAAAGTTAATATTTTTTGTTTTATTAATATTAAGTTTCTGTTTATATAGTTGTGATGGAAATACACCTACTCCAACAGAACAACCTACAGGTGATGTTGATAAAGGCAATAACTTAAGGATTAATGAGATTTGTTCATCTAATAAATCTATTTTATCTACCTCTGATTATAAATATTATGATTGGGTAGAATTATATAACCCTACAAATAAAGATATTAATTTGAAAAATTATGGTTTAAGTGATAAAGAATCTAATTTATTTAAATATAAGTTTTCTAATACATCTATTAAATCAAAAGAATTTATGATTGTTTATTTTGAATCTAATTATGATGGTGATGATAAAAATATTGCTGATTTTGGTTTAAGTGATAAAGGTGAAACTTTATATTTAACAAAACCTAATGGAAGTATTTTAGATAAAGTAGAATTTCCGTCTTTAGATGCTGATACTACATATGGTGTTTATAATAATGAATATAAGGTGTTAAATCCTTCACCTAATAAGAAAAATGAAGATGCAGGTATTTATAAGCATATAGAAGCACCTACATTCTCTGTTGATAGTGGTTTTTATGATGATAAGTTTTATTTATCATTATCTACAAAAAGTGAAGCTAAAATCTATTACACATTAGATTCTAGTGATCCAACTGTTAATAGTATGTTATATGATGATGAAATATTAGTTAAGGATGTTTCAAAACAAGATAATGTATTAAAATCAAGAACTGATACATCAGCACGTGGTACATCAACTACCACACCAGTTGATAAAGCTTTCATAGTTAGAGCTATCGCTATTGATAATGAAGGTAATAAAAGTGAAGTAGTTACTAAATCTTATTTTATTGGTAAAGGTAAATATAAAAATAAAAATATAGTATCATTAGTAACAGATAGTTCAAATCTAATAGATGAAAATAAAGGTATTTATGTAACAGGTAAAGCTTATAATGATTATGTGGCTAACGGTAGTGAAGGTAAGGCTCCCTTATATAACTGGGATGGTACTGGACGAGCTTGGGAAAGAGAAGGTAATTTCTCATTAATTAAAAATGGTAGCCTAGATTTTTCACAAGATATAGGTATGCGTATTCATGGTTATGGCGGTAGAACTAGCCAAATCAAGAGTTTAAATATTTATGCTAGAGATTGTTATAGTAGTGATACATTCACTAAACCTATTTTCAAAGATACTAAATATACTAATTCGTTAGTATTAAAATATGATAGATATTCTAATAGTCAAGAAAAGTTCAGAGATGGTTTCTTACAAGGTTTAATGAGTGATAGCAATGTTGATTATCAAAAATATGAAATGTGCTATTTATTCTTAAATGGAGAATATTGGGCTGAATATATGATCATGCAAAAGTATACAGATGATTATATTGAAGAAAAATATAATATTCCTAAGGATGATGTTGTTATCATCAAAGAAGGAGCTTTAGAAGAAGGTACTGATAAAGATTTAGCTGACTATAATAACTTCAAAAATTTTGTTAAGACTAAGGATTTATCAAAGGATAGTAACTATAAAGAATTATTAGAAAAAGTAGATATTGATAGTTTTATTGATTTTTATATAACGCAACTTTATTATAATCATTTTGATTTTTCTTATAATAAAAATGTATTAGTTTGGAAGAGTAGGGCTAAGGGAAATAATAAAAAACAAGATGGTAAATGGCGTTGGATGTTATATGATTTTGATTATGCGGCAGTTAACCGTGATGTAACTAAGACTACAGGTTCTAAACCAATTACTATTAGATATGATTATGCTTATAATACATTTACTGGTGTAAATTTATTTGCAGGTGATTTCAAAAATGATATATTCTTCCATAGTTTTATGAAGAATAAGGATTTTGAAAAACGTTTTGTAAATCGCTTTATGGATTTAGCTAATACCACATTTAGTGGTGAAAATGTTGGGTCTAAATTAATTGAGGAATATAATAAATCTAACACAACATTAAATGAATTCTTTGATAATCGTTTCTCTTATATAACTAAATATTTAGCTGAATATATTAAAATAGAAGAAAATTTAGTTAAAATTACTGTTAAGACTAATAAAACTATAGTTTTAAATTCATTAACGTTAAATGAAAATTATGAAGGTTTTTATTATCAATATTACAATATTGGTTTAGATCTTAAAGGTAATCAATATACTTTAAAGGATTTAGAAGTTGTAAGTAATAAAGGTATATTAACATTAAAGATAACTGGAGCTAATCCAACAATAGAAATTAAATAATATATAGGGATTATTGTCGAAATAATCCCTTTTTAATATTGAATAATTAATATAAAAGTATTAAAATATTATTATAGATAATAATAATGAATCAAGGTGATTTTAATGAGTATACAATATAGAAAAATGAATAGAGATGATTACCAAGCAGTCAAGGCATTAATTAGACAAGCTTGGTTTGATGAATACGAGTTTAAGGATCGTGTTAAAAATGCATATGCAAGAGCATATTTAAGAATATATTTAGCGGATTCAAATTATCGTATGGTTGCGTGTAATGATGAAAATGAAGTTATTGGCTTTTTATTAGGAAAAAGAAGAAAAGTTAATTTTTTTGTTAAACATTATCATTTATTTATGTTATTTTGGATTCAATTAGGTTTTATATTTACTAAACCTGGTAGAAGAAAAAATAAAATATTAAGAAAAACTGAAGAAGTTAATAGAAGATTACTTAAAAAGCATGAAAAATATTTATTTAATGAATTAGCTTTATTTATTATTGATGAAGATTATCAAGGTCAAGGTATAGGTACAAAACTTGAAAGAGATTTTTCAGATTATTTAAAAGCTAATAATGAAAAATATTTATATTTATTTAGTGACACTTATTCTAATTACGAATTTTATGAAAGAAGAAATTATGTTAGAGGTGGAGAATTAGTTGTCGATTTTGATATCGAAGGTGAAAAAGAATTCCCATTACCTATTTATTTTATTTATTATAAAGAATTATAAATCGATATTTAATTTAATAAATTTTTGAAGTAGGGAGTTGAATGTTATGGAATATTTAAAGAAAGAAGAGAAGGGTTTATTACTTGATTTTTATAAGAAAAGTAGTATCTCTAAATGGAATGCTGATATCGAAGAAACTTTAAACATTATTTATGAGCAAAAAGGTGGATATGTTTTAGTTGAAAAAGAAAATGGTGATATCAAACATTTTATGATTGCACTTGATATGCATTCTTTAAAAAGAGAAGATAGAATTAAAGCTCTATATGGAATGTATCCAACAACTTTTAAAAGACAAGTTTTAGAAAAAGAAAGAAAATATTTACAAAGAGAAATTATTTGGAACTGTCTTACTACTTTTATGATTTTAACAGATTATCAAGATGGTTTAGATTTTTATAATAATGAATTTACAAGAGCTTTATTACAAAGTCATTTAAATTATAATTTGATTTTTATTCAACCTACTGAAGTAGATGAAGAATTATTTGCAGAAGTAAATGATGCTCATGTATATTCTCATGGTGGAGAAGAATTCCCATATAATATTTTAGAAAAATATGAAAGAGAAGATTTCAGTTATTTACGTATCTGTCGTTTCCCTGAATTATTAAAGATTTATGATGATGCTAGAATTGAAGCTGTTCCAATGATTCTACCTATAGATTTTGATTTAGAAGGTTTAGAATATCAAGAAATTGAATTAAAAGGATTTATGGCTAATCCTGGTCAACCTTATTTTATTTCTAAAATTGGAAATGTTATGAAGGCTAGATTCTATAAGGAAGTTCCTTTTGATGTTTATTATCGTTTAGAACATTCATTAAATTTATTTGAAGTTAATACAGGTATTAAGATTAAAGATGTTGATGATGAGTTATATCAATGTGTTTTATTATATGCAAATAAACCTAGTGAATTTAAATTATTCTCTACAAATGTTTATGAAGCTTTATTAAGTGAAAAAGATATACCTACTGGTGAAAAGAAACTAATTTCTGATATTTATACAGTTATTCCTGCTAGATATGAGTCTATTGAAAGAATTTATAAATATCATGAAGAAGATAATAACTTTATTGCAAATAATATTATTACTGGTTTAATATTTCAAGAAAATTTTGAATATGGTGTTGATGAATCTAATGACCGTAGATTTAAAGAACGTATTCGTCGTATAGACTTAGGTACTATTCATTTAATGTTATTAGAAGAAACACATTATAATTATTTCGATAAAACTCAAATTGAGTGTATAGCTGAAGAACCAATTCCTGTTAGACTTATTGCAACATTAGATTTAGATACTCATACAGCTGCTTTATATATGGTATATATGGGCTTTAATGACCGTGCTAGTAAATATTTAGACCAAATTACTCGTAATGAAATATTTGTTGCGGTACCTGAAAATGAATATGGACAACATGAAGGTCATATGAGAATTATTACTACTGAAGCTGGTACAAAATATAAAACAGTTTGTTTACATGATTATATTTATTGTAAATACCAAATTGAAAAATTAGGTTTACCTCGTAATTTAGTAATTTCACCATTCATTAGTGATGAACAAAATGATATTGAAACTCATAAATCATATATTTCGTCAATACTTTATGGTGAAACATCATTTGCTGAAGAAGAAGAGTTAGGTAAAATCGTTGATGATAGTATTGATGATTTATTAGCTAGAGAATATGGGGATAATATTTATGATTATGCTAAATTCTATATTTCAAGGGTAACAGTACTTCAATGTGAAGAAACTTATAAAGATTATGTAGTAGAAAGAATTGACTTTGCGGTAGTTGAATTATTCTATATTGAACTAGTTTGTTTAGAATTAGCTGCTATATATAATGCATCAAGTAATATATCTAAATTTATTAACAACTATAACATTCAAACTTCATTAGCTAAACGTATTAAAGAAAAGTTTACTGCATCAAGTGAAGGTGTTTTAGGTAAAATTGATGAAATATTAGAAGAATATGCTCGTACACTTGATTTCTGGGATGTACCTATGAATTACCATTCTTCAAAGAAGGCATTAGATATTATTCGTGATAAGTTTGAGGTTGAAAGAGAAGTAGGACAATTAGAAAGAAATAGAAGTGAAATTAGTTCTATTTATGAAAGTCGTAAAGCTAAAAATTCTGCACTTTCTAATTATATTATGAGTTTAATTGGGGTTATGCTTACTTTATCAAGTGTAATAGGTTTGTTTAGTGGTGCGTCTGGTGATGAACAAGCTAAGGATTTTGAAGAGATTATTTATAATTTCTTTGATGAATTATTAATGATAAGAATTGTATTTATTGTAGCTGGTGTATTACTATTCTTTAAAGGTATAAAAGCTTTAATTTTTAAAGAAATTGAAAGACATGAGAAAAAAATTAGATAATATTTTGTAAAAATAAAGAAAAAGCTTTAGATTTATGTTATAATCATCTAAAGCTTTTTATTTTGGTGATATTATGAAAATTGATTTAAAAAAGTTAAATCTTAGTTTGGCAGAAGCAATTAGAATTGCTTTACCAAATGATGAATTATATTTAGATGATAAAGTTTATAATGAAAAGATAGTTTTATATAAACCTAATATAACATTAATAGGTCAAGATAATACTGTTATTGTCTTTAATGATAGTCATGCTACACCAATCAGACATGGTAATGGTGGAGTATATGGAACTACAGGATCTTCAACTTTTAGAGTTTTAGAAGAAGCTAATGGTTTTAAGGCTTATAATATTACTTTTATGAATAACTATAAACGTGAAGGAAGACCTAATGGTCAAGCTGTAGCTTTTAAGAGTGAATGTAGTAATATTTATATTAAAGATTGTAAGTTTATTGGACATCAAGATACATTATATGTCGATGGTGGTACTAATAATGTTATTGAAGATTGTTATATATGTGGAGATATAGATTTTATATTTGGTAGTGCTGATTGTTTATTTAAAAACTGTCATATACATGCAGTAAATGATGAAAAAGAAGAAGGATTCTTTACAGCACCTTCAACATATATAGTTAATGAAAAAGGCTTTGTTTTTAATGATTGTATATTTAGTCAAGATGAAATGGTAATGTATTTAGGTAGACCTTGGTTCCCTGGTGGTGCTAAAATGGAGGTTTATCCAAGAATATCTTTTATAAATTGTAAAATTGATGAAAGAATTAATTTATCTATGAAGAAAATGCATGAAAAAGATAAAACAAATTATAGTTTTAATTTAGAAAATTGTTGTATTGGAGTGATAGAATGAAAAAGAAAAAAGATCGCACAAAAGTACTATATTATGTAATTGCAGCTGGATGTTTATTCTTATTCTTAATGTTATTATTAAGTTCTTTATTGGATATTGGTGAAAGATTAAGAAATGTTAGTAAATATTTAGAATATGGTTTTTACATAATATTTGTATTAGTATTTATATTATTAATAGTTAGACCTATTTATATTATTGTTAAATCACCATCTTTATCTATAGCAACATCTTTAGAACAAAATGATCCTAAGGTATACGCAATATATAAGAAAGTATCTAAGAATATTGTAAAAAATAATAATCTTCCATCAGATGATGTTATGTTATTAACTAAATATGATTCTAAGGAAGAATTATTAGTTAATTTACAATTTGTGTTTGAAAAGAGTGTAAAACCTGATTTAAATAGAATTATAATCAATGAAGCAAAGACAGTTATGATTTCAACAGCTATTTGTCAAAGTGCTAGATTTGATATGGTTACTGTTTTTGCAGTTAATCTTAAGATGATTAAAAATTTAGTTGAAAAATGTGGTTTTAGACCATCTATGAAGAATTTAAGTAAATTAACAGTAAATGTATTTTCTACAGCTTTAATTGCAGAAGGTTTAGAAAATATAAGTATTGAAGACATTGTTCCAAAGTCTTCATTAGAGTTTTTAAATAATATGCCTTATGTAGGAACAATTATCGAAAGTGTTGTACAAGGTGCGGCAAATGCTATTATGGCACTTAGAATTGGATGTGTTTGTCGTCGTTATTTATTTAGCGATGGAAATATAATTACAAAAGAAGAAATTAGAAAACAAGCTTATAAAGAATCACTTAAGTTATTACCAATGGTTGTAAGTGACACAATTACTTTCTTCCCTAAGAAGGTAGTTAAATTCTTTAGTGGTTTAAAAAAGAAAAATAAGGAAGAGAGTGTTGAGTCAAATGAATAATCAAGAATTAGAATCAATTTGGGCAGATGGTGTTCCAGCAAAAATTAATAAAGAAGATGTTATGGTACCACTAGATATCTTAAAATTATGTATGAGATTTACTGTTGAACAAATCTTGTTACCTAATGAATATAAGATTGTAGGTTTATTAGAAGATTTAAATAATTTTCCAAATATTACAGCTGAAAAAGATGGTAAAAAATATGGTTTAGTTGTATTACCAGAAATTTATCCTCATTTTGGTAGTGTTCCATCAGATTTTAGAATTCAATTTGTTAATGCATGTAAGGAACATGATGTGATTCCTGTATTATGTCCTATATTAATTCATTCACACGATAAAGAAAGAGCAGAAAAGAGCATTCTTTTAAAAGGTGATGTTTTTAGATTAGGTAATATAGGTCAATTAATATTAAATAATGAAGAAACACAAGAAATTAACCCTAAAACATTAACATTTAAATTATAAAATTGGCTTTTTGGCCAATTTTTTTCTCTGTGTGCCGGGCATGGCACTAATCTTACTGGTGAAAGTCCAGTCACGGGTAGTTTACCGCCAAGTGTAGCGAACCACAAGCCGAAAGCAGTAATGCTGGGGTGGAGGAAGTGGTGTAGCAAAGTTCTTGAGCCTACGAA
>JBGVFV010000080.1:0-19340 GCA_045121295.1 Candidatus Pelethenecus sp. | reverse complement strand
GCTGATATATTATCTTTTCTATCTGTGCAAATTATCATTAATCTTGCATGTGCATTATTACTACGTTCTAATGCCTTATTTCTATTAATAAATTTATTTGGCATTTATATCACCTACTTTTTAATTATTTTTATTTAATTTTTTTAGTCATTTCCTTTTTCTTATAAAAAGGACATTCCTTATTTTTAAAATCAGTATTATTTAATGCAATACATTTTTCATCTTTACACATTAAACAATCTAATTTCTTTTGTTTACATTCAACTAAACAACTCATGTCAAATACCTACTTTTTATACTTTTGAATTGAAACTTTTGAATTATTTCTATTTTTAGATTCTAACTTTGCAATTTTAAAATTTTCGACTTAGTTTCATTATTATATAAAGCACCATTGAAATTCTTATAACCAGTTCCAACTAGATTACCATTGTTTTTGTTAATAATATGATAATGTACAGAAGTAATTATCTTTTGATTACTTGCCATATGAATCACCTACTTTTTTGAATATACTTCTTCAATTATTGTTTTAACTCTTGCACCATTTGGTAAACTTCTAATTGCAGTACGTTTTGTTCCAAAATTACTATAAGTAACTTTTAGTTTATTTCTACTATTTTTTTCAAAGAAATTGTATTGATCATCACAGACTTCTTTATGAGTTTTATCAAAATACCTATATGAATTAGTTTTCTTGTAATACCTTGAATTTGCTGGTTTTACATAAATTGATTTTCTAATAAAAAACATTCTTTCACTTCCTTATTGAATTTTTTTAAAATTTTGATATAATAAGAATAGAATACATTTGACAGATATAATATCTGCATACGTCGTTTTGATTTTATTAAATCTTCTCGAACAATTTGTATTCTTTTTTTTATTAATTAGATTGTCTTCTAGATAATTTATTATTACCTATTCTAGTTGCTTTTCTTTCGGATATCGTATCAATTGTAAAACCAGCTGTTCTTTGATGATATTTATTTTTATCATCGATAACTGCTTCTCGTTTTAAACGAGCAATTTTACCATTTGATTCATAAACCTTATGCAACTTTTGATTTCTAGCGTTATTAGGTTTATCAGATGTTAAACCTACAGATACATATTCATCATCAGTTGAATTGACTATTACATGATAATGTCCTCCAGGTAAATATTTCCTTACTTCTTTATTACCATATCGAATTGGTTTATTTTTTCTATCCTTAATTTTAGGTTTATAAGAATTATTAAATCTTCTATTAAAACTTTTTATTTTGGTTTTTTTAGATTTACTTTTATTGAGTTTTTTACTTTTTAAAATAAATATCACTCCATTTCATTTAGTGATTTAAATATTGATTTTAGATCACTTTTTTTATTCTCTTTTTTAATGTTAGTAATCAAATCATTCATAACTGGATAACCTGGTTTTATTGGAAATCCTAATTCATCTACTCCATCTTCATAGATAGAAACAACTGTAGGATTTACAATGATGTATTGTCCAATTCTTCTGTAGAGTTGATTAAGGTCCTCATTTTTATTGTATTTATGTTCCGGATACCAATAAGCTATCGGAACTGATGATGTGATGACTATCATCTCACCATTGAAGACTTTGTTATTAAATCTACTCTTAACAGATGATTTTGTATTATTATCCAAAATCTTTAATAAATCTTCTAATTCAAATGACTTATCACGTAAATCATCCAGGATAATTGCTTTTTGTCCTAGATAATCTTGAAATGGGTCATTAGAACTAGAACTTATACAATAATCAAGTCCTAGCTTGTCCAGCATACGCTTAGCATATGTTGTCTTACCACTACCGGCCTTTCCTGTTATGAAGATTACTTCCATATTTCTATCCGTATTCAAAGTTAAACATTGGCATTCGACCTCCCAAAGCTTTTTCAATTGTGTAAAAGCTTTTGTTTTTTCTACAATAGATAAAGTATTTACATACATTAATTGTTGAGCATAACTATATTTTTTAAAATCACCTATGATTTTTGAGTTTTCTATTTCAGTATTGAAATCAAAATTTGCTATTACTTCATCTGGTGAATATTGATGTTTATGTGTTTGTGTATCATTACTATGAGTAAGATACATTAACATATCAGTTTTTTTACCTTTGATTTTATTTACAAAGTTCTCTTCAATTTGAAACCAAGATGCTATTAAACTAAAATCAACTGATGTATCAAAACCTAAATAAATATGATAATGTGCAGCAGTATCATCTTTATCGTGAATAATGTATGCCCATTGTTTAATGGTCTTATACTTCCTTATTGTTTCTTGAACATCTACAGGCATTTTATCCACATTACAAACAATTTCACAATGTCTTGCAAACATATAAAATACCTCCATTTATGTTTAAGGTCATTCTTTTACCACCTAACCTTTATTTTCAAATTTATCCAAAATATCTAGTTGCTACTACATCTGCTATATGTAGCCACAGTACTAATGGGGATATTTCTTGAGCATATCCCAAATCATTCCAACTTTCTTTAGATTCATACGCTCCCATATGATAGCGAATTGCTAATTTTTCATTGATAGTTAAATCAATAAAATCTCTTAATATATCAACCGACTTTTCTCCATGTCCATATGGGAAAGTTGGTTTTTCATTTTTATAGACTGGTACTTGTATCCATTCACCATCTACTTTTTGATTTTTTGTAGTTAATGAATAGGTATTTGCTTTACAAATATCATGCATTAATGATGATATTATTAATTCTTCATCTGATGCATGTACTAATCCTAAATCTCTATATTGTTTCAAGTTATAATAAACTTGTAATGAATGATAAGCTAGGCCACCTTTGAATGCTCCATGATAATATGCACTTGCAGGATCATAGAAAAAATTACTAGAATTTAACTATTCAATTAATTTATCTATGCCAGGTCTATCAACTTCCATTAATAACTTAATTATGATTCCTTTGTTTATTTCTATTAAACCATCTGTTAATTCTTTTATCATTTTAACCACCTCAATTTGAAATTTAAAAACGCGTATCGCGTAATATGTAATTATTATTATTAAATTCTGATTATTAATATTTTATTATTATGGTAGAAATTTTTTTCGTGGGGGTATAGAAATTTTTTTCTACCCCTAAATTGCTATAACCTATCGAAAAAATCATTTATAATAGAACGCTTTTTCTCTTTATTTTCGATTTTTTTCTTTTTATTTTCTTCTATAATTTCATTCTTTACTACCACATAAATTTTTCTTAAATTTAATGATTTTTCATATTCAACTTTGATATATTTTTTATTACAAAGTTTAGAGATCCAATTTGATATAGTACGAGTATTACAATTATACAAATTTGCAAAATAAGTATTATTGGCATAACAGTATCCATCAGCTTGACATAAACAAGTGATTTCACTATAAAATATCTTTTCACTAGCTGATAGATCTTTATCATATCTAACATCAGCAGTTAAAATTGAAAAATATGATGGTTTACTTAAAGTTTCATTTGTCATATTTATCCACCTACAAATTCACTATTTTTTGTCATTTTTGTCGTTTTTGTCATTTTGTCAACGCGCTCCGGACAAGCCCCGGAGCTTAACTCCCATTACCTATGGTAATGGGGTTTTATAATTTCACTCCGATTTTGTCATTTGTCATAATTTAAAGGTTTCAAGTCCCTTAAACGTAAAATCACACTATCGTATGATTCAAATGTTGAATATTCATTTCCATCTGTATCTACTAGCGTAGTCCCATTTTTTGTAGATGTAATGAACATTATGCAACAAATATTAATAGATACTTTTTCATTTCTTTTAGTTTCAAACTCAAAGAACATGATTATCACTTCCTAATTAAAGATATAAATCTTCTGGTTTATATAAATTAGTACCTGGTACTAGCTCACATTTTTGAATATAAGCTTTTTGAGTAACTTCATTTACTCCGTAATGAACATCAATTAATGCTCCTGGATGAATACTTAAATAATCATTATAATCTTGAGCCTTTCTAGTCTTAGAAATAAATGATGTAATTACTGCTTCATTTGACTTTGGAGTATATAACTTACCAGTTGCAACTCCATCTTTTTTTGATTGTCTTGCTAATGAATATAATGTAAGAAAAATACCCTCTTCATTAGTTTTTTCATCTTTAAATTCTCTTTTTGCTACTAAAACACATCTAATCATTTTCCATACCTCCTATAATTTTGGGATGATTTAACCCAACTTAAAAAATACAAAATAGTGTTCTATATTGGAGTTGAACCAATTGATAAGTTAATGGGTAGACTTATCACTTACCCAGATAGAACAGGTGGAGTATATTACAATGCCATATACTAGGGCATTTATAGTGACCTTTTTTTACGAATAAAAAGGTCTTTTTTCAATATAAATATGTTCTTGAAATTTCTTATTACCATCATCATCTACTGAGTAAAATTTAATATTAAATTTAGATTTTTCTTCTTTAATCCATGAATCAGGCTTAAAAGAAACAATAAGTTCATATTGTTCCATTGCTTTTTCTTTCGTACATACTCCATGTACTTTTGATCTACTTTCAAAATTTGAAATAATTAAATAAACATCTTGCATATTTTTTACCACCTTTTAAAATGTTTTTTATTATACAGGAACACTATAAGCAATATGAAAACTAGAAGTACCTATAGTGTCCTAATATAAATACTGCATTTATAATTCATCATAATTGATTAATATTTCCTTTAATGTTAAAATTAATTGGCATGCAAACATTGAAAGGAGATTAATTAGAGCTCTACTAATCTAATATTAGGAGGCATAAACTTGAATAATGATGAAATTTTAAATGTACTAATGAAAACCATTAGCCAAATCAATGACACAAAGTCATTATCTATAACTTATGCTAAAGAATTATTTTATTTATCTTTAAAGCGTAAGAACAATAATATTGATACAATTAGGTATTATCAAAATCTTTTCTGTAGAATTGATAAATTCTTCTTTGATAATGATGTTAAAGAAACATCTGATATAAATAATCAATTACTTAATAAATTAATTGATGAATGTCTTAAAGAAAATTTATCTGCTAACTACATCAATAAACTTATAAGTGCTATTAAATACCTTATTAAAACTCTTAGTGAACAAGACTTTATAAGTCCTATTCACTTTAAGGTAAGCAAACTTAAAGTTCCAGAGAAAAGATTAGACATTATAGATTCTAGTGTTTTAAAAGAAATTTTTAATTTCATTGAAACACAGGATCTAAGAACTTATTTAATTGTATCTATGCTTTTGACTACTGGTCTTAGAAGAAAAGAACTTACTTTAATCAAACTAAATAATATTTCTTTGAATGATAATAGTATCATTGTTGAAGATTCTAAAACTAAAGTTGTTAGAACCATCTTTTTCCCTATGGAATTAAATGATTCTATTAAAATGTATCTAAAAACTCATAAGCCTAAAACATATCTTTTTGAAAAAGATACTAAAGGTATACCTATAGAACCTAGAACAATTACTAGAGTATTAGAAAAAATAAAGGTATGCCTTAATCTTGAAAAGCTATCAGCTCATCAATTTAGGCATACCTTTGGTACAATAATATATGAATCTTCTAAAGACATCGAACTTACTAGACAATTATTAGGTCACAGTAATTATGTGATGACTAAAAGATATGTACATCATTCTAAGGATAGACTTAAATCACAGTATGAAAAATTTCAACCTTTAAAATCTTTGTAAAATTAAAAAAGGGCTAACCGGTACTAGACCTAAAAAGTCTAGTTACCAATTAACCCTATTTTGATGGACCTCTAATGTCCAAAATATACTGAAATGGTGCGGGTAACAGGAATCGAACCTGCACACCGGAGGTACTAGATTCTAAGTCTAGCGCGTCTGCCAGTTCCGCCATACCCGCATATATAAATCTTGACGCAATTAGTATTATATAAATAATAGTAATTAAAGTCAAGATTTTTTTATTAATTTTTCTCTATAACTCTCATTTTCGCACTATGTGCACGGTTATTTTCTTCAAGTTCTTGTTCACTAGGTAAAATAGGTTTTCTAGTTACTAATGTGAAAGGGGCTTCTTGATTTATAATCATAGGAACACCCTTAGGAATATCAATAGTACTTCTATCTTTAAATACATTTTTACAAATACGATCTTCTAAAGAGTGGAAAGTAATAACAGTTGCTCTTCCACCTTTATTCATCATATCTAATGCATCATTAATACTAGTTTCAAATACTCTTAATTCATCATTAACAGCTATACGTAAGGCTTGGAAAGTTTGTTTAGCTGGATGTCCTTTTTGTCTTAAGATTTTGCTTGGTAAAGCTTGTTTAATCACTTCAACCAATTCAAAAGTTGTTTCAATAGGTTTAATTTCTCTATTTCTTTCAATGCTTCTAGCTATTTGTTTAGAAAAAGGATCTTCGCCATATCTAAAAAGTATTTTAACTAATTCTTCATATGGATATTCATTAACAATAGTATATGCAGATAACTCTTGTTGTTGATTCATACGCATATCAAGTGGTGCGTCTAATCTATAAGAGAAACCTCTTTCTTGAATATCAAATTGAAAAGATGAAACACCTAAATCATAAATAATACCATCGATATGTTCTACACCTAACTTATTTAATTCTGATTTTAAATTAACAAAATTAGAATGAACAAATGTATAATTAGAACCAATTGCATCTAATCTTTCTTTTGTTCTAGTAAAAGCATATTCATCTTGATCAAAACAATATAAATGACCAGTTGTTAATTTTGATAAAATTAATGATGAATGTCCTCCACCACCAGTTGTTGCATCTACATAAATACCATCTGGTTTAACATTTAACATATCTACAGCTTCATCTAATAATACAGTCTTATGAATGTACATATGAATTCCTCCTATCTATCTTAAATAGAAAATAGACACCCAAAGTGTCTATTTCTATCAGTAATATTTAAAATATTATTCTTCTGTTTTTTCAGCCTTTGGAGCAACTACTTGTTTACCTTTATAAAAACCACAGCTAGGACAAACTCTATGAGATAAAGTTAATTCACCACAGTTTGAACAAGTAACCATTCCTGGAACATTTAAAGCTAAATGAGAACGTCTTAAACCTTTTTTCATTTTAGAAACTCTTCTTTTAGGTACTGCCATTTTCTACACCTCCTATAATAAATCCTTTAATCCTGCAAAAGCTGGATTAATTTTTTCTTCTTCTATATCTTCAGTAGGTTCTTCATCACTAATGAATTCAGCACCTTCTGTTGACACCGTCATTGGCTTATTAATTAATATATTAGTTACTATAGCTTCTTTAGTATCTAATGTTTGTCCTTCTATAAGAAAAACATCTTCTATTTCATCATCTGTAGTTGAAAATATTTCACTACCTTCTTCACTAATAACAAAATCTACCGCATTTAATGTGATAGCACATTGCATAGTTAAAGTAACTTCATATTTAAATTCAACTAAATATGTATCAATACCTCTTTCTCTAATTTCATAATCAACATGAACTAAAGATGTATCAATAATATCTTCAAAATCAACTAATTCAGCCTTTAAATCTAGTTCTTCACTATATCTATAAGGCATTTGAAGCTTTCTTAATTGAGCTAAAGTTAGTTTCATACAAATCACCCCAGCGTTATTCATTATATAGATTTTATCAACAAAAGTCAATAATTATTTATATTAAATATAAATATTTAATACTTATTTATAACTATTAACTTCTCTTTATTTGAAAAATCATCTTCTAATATATAATTTATATTATTATCATTTAAAGTTTTTATTAATTTCTCATATTCTTCATATCCACCTTCATGTTGGATATAACAAGCTACTAACATCTTACCATCTAGTATTTTATATGCGTTTAATATAGCTTGATTAGATGTATAATCTTGTGTTTTAACCTTACGATTAGAACCAGGTAAAAAACCTAAATTAAATACTATAAGATTAGCATAATCATATTTAGTAATATTGTTAAAATCATCTAAATATATTTCTACATTAGATAAATCTTTTGTCTTTTCTTTACTTCTTTTTATTGCCAGTTCTTGAATGTCTATACCAATTACTTTTTTATAATGATTAGATAAAAATAATGTATCATAACCATTTCCAACCGTAGCATCTATCGCAACATCAAATTTAATGTTTTCTAACATTAATTCATGGGTTCTTTTTACAATATCTGATTCCATAATTATTTCCTAAAATAACTAATTACATTACTTATAAAATGTAACGAACCAGTTACTACTAAAATCTCATCATCTTTTAATTCATTAGATGCTTTATCTAAAGCTTCTATATAATTATCGATTAGTATGTATTCTTTATTTGTAAATTGTTTAAAATAATTTACATCAGTAGCTCTTTTATCCATGATTGATGTAAAATAATATATGTCAGTTATTTCATCTAATGATTTTAACATTAAATCAATTGCCTTATCAGCTAGAGCTGTAAATACAACTTTTACTAATTTGTTAGGATATTTAGATTTAATCGTATCAACTAAAGCATCGACACCATGAATATTATGAGCTCCATCAATAATTATGTTATGTCTCACATATTCAAATCTTCCTGGCCAGTAAGTTTGATATAAGGCTTCATCAATAATATCTTTAGAAATATCTGGTATTAATTCCTTAACAACACTAATAGCTAAAGATGCGTTATAAGCTTGGAATGCACCATTTAATGAAGTTTGATAAATTTCATTATTAAACTCAAATTTAACACCATTATTTAAATCTAAAACTTTAACATCTTCGTTAATAAATTTAATTATTGAATTATTAGATTTACTGTAATTAATAAAATGTTCTTTTAAAGATTCATCAACTGTTGTATAACAAATTTTATTAGTTCTTGTTATACCAAGCTTATGGTTTGCAATATCAGTTAGTTCAGGTCCTAATTGAGCAATATGATCATATCCAATATTAGTAATAACCTGAATATCAGAATCAACAATATTAGTTGAATCTAATAATCCACCCATACCACATTCTAATACTAAATAATCAATTTGTTTATCATCAAAGTATAGTAAAGACATTAAGAAAGTTAATTCAAAGAAAGGAACTGTATCATTAAATTCTAAATAATATGAATTTGCGATATCATGTAAAAAATTACAATATTTTATAATTTCTTCATCAGTAATATAATTACCATTAATTTGAATTCTTTCATTAAATTTAATTACAAAAGGTGAGACAAATAGTCCCACCTTTTTATCATTTAATTCTAGCATTTTCTTAATGAATGAGGCCGTAGAACCTTTACCATTAGTACCAGCAATATGAACTATTTTGTAATCAAATTTAATATTAAGTTTTTTTACTAAATATCCTATACGAGATAAATCTTCTCTTTTCTTTAATTTCTTTTGTTCATACAGCCAATTTAAGGCTTCATTAAGATTATTAAACATAATTAAAACTTAGCTAATGCTTCACAAACCTCTTTATATTGAGCTTCGTAATCAGCAAGCTTTGCCCTTTCATTTTCAATTTTTTGAGCTGGAGCTTTAGAAGTGAAATTAGGATTATTTAACATATTACGGCTTCTATTAAGCTCATTTTCTAATTTAGCTTTAGTAGCTTCTAATTTAGCTTTAGCTTCTTTAGCATCTACTAAATCACTATTTGGAATATAAATATTAGCTTTTGATAATACAACTAGTACATTTCCTTCACTACTAATTTGATCTAATGTAAGAACTAAATTCTTTGGATTAGTAAATTTAACTAAATAGCTTTCTGCTGCCTTTAATTTATTTAAAGCATCTTCATCCTTACATGAGATAGTAATATCAATTGGCTTAGATGGAGCTTTGTTAGCTTTAGCTCTTTCATTACGGATAGATGTGATTACTTCACATAAATCATCAAACGCTAATGAAGCTTGTTCATCATCAAATAATGGATTAGCCTTTGGCCATTCACTAATAGAGATAGATTCTTCATCATGAGGTAATGCTTGATATAATTCTTCTGTAATGAATGGGCAGAATGGATGTAACATCTTAATGATTGCCTTTAATGTATAAATTAATACATTTTTAGTATTAATCTTGTTAGCTTCATCATCACTTTGTAAATCAACTTTAGAAATTTCTACATACCATGAAGCAAAATCATTCCATACGAAGTTATATAATGTTTTAGCTGCTTCACCTAATTCATATTTATCAAAATTATAATCAACATTACGGATTACTTTATTTAACTTATCTAAAATTGCTTTAGATGCTAAATTTAAGTTTGCAACATTAATTTCAGATTCTGTATGATCACCAATGTTCATTAATACATAACGGCAGATATTCCATACTTTATTTAAATAGTTCCATGCAGCTTCAATTTTTTGTTCATTAAAGTTTAAATCAAAGCCTAAGGCACCACCAGTAGTTAAGAAATATCTTAATGAGTCAGTACCATATTTTTCAATAACATCGAATGGATCAATACCATTACCTAAAGATTTAGACATTTTACGTCCTTGTGCATCTCTAATTAAACCATGAATAACAATATCTTTAAATGGTGCTTTACCAGTAAATTCAATACCTTGGAATAACATTCTAGATACCCAGAAGAAAATAATATCATAACCTGTTACTAAACAGCTTGTTGGATAATATCTTTCAAAATCAGGAGTATGTTCTGGCCAACCTAAAGTAGAAAATGGCCATAAAGCAGATGAGAACCATGTATCAAGAACATCTTCATCTTGAACCCAACCATCACCAGGACAAGCTACTTGTACCTTAACTTCGCCATCTTTATACCATGCTGGAATACGGTGACCCCACCATAATTGACGGCTAATACACCAGTCTTGAATATTAGTTAACCAATGTTCTAAAGTTTGTTTGAATCTTTCAGGTACAAATTGATATTCAGTATTAGCTAATACTTGTTCAGCTAATACTTCCATTTTAACGAACCATTGCATAGATAATCTTGGTTCAACTACTACACCCGTTCTTTCACTATGACCTACAGAGTGAATCATAGTTTCTTTTTTAACAAATAATCCAGATTGAGTTAAATCATCAATTAAAGCCTTACGACATTCAAATCTATCCATTCCTTCATATTTGCCAGCCATTTCATTCATTGTACCATCATCATTCATACAAAGAGGCATTTCTAATTTATGGCGAATACCAACTTCATAGTCATTAGGGTCATGTGCTGGAGTTACCTTAACACAACCAGTACCAAATTCTTTATCTACATAGCTATCAGCGATAACTGGAATTTTAATATCAGTTCCAGGAATATATACAAATTTACCAATAATATCAGTATATCTTTCATCTTCTGGATGAACCATAATAGCTTGGTCAGCAAACATTGTTTCAGGACGAGTAGTAGCGATAATTACACCACCTTCTCCATCTACAAATGGGTAAGTAAAGTGATAGAATGCACCCTCTACATCCTTATGTTCTACTTCGATATTAGATAAAGCTGTACGAGCTTCAGGATCCCAGTTAATAATTCTTTTACCTTGATAAATTAAACCTTTATTATATAAAGTAATGAATACATGATTAACAGCTTTATTTAATTGTTCATCTAAAGTAAATCTTTCTTTTGAATAATCTAAAGATAAACCCATAGCTGCCCATTGACTACGAATAGTCTTAGCATATTCATGTTTCCAATCCCAAGCCACTTCTAAGAATTTTTCTCTACCGATATCATATCTAGAAATACCTTGTTGTTTTAACTTTTCATCAACCTTAGCTTGTGTAGCAATACCAGCATGGTCCATACCTGGTAACCATAATGCATCATATCCTTGCATTCTCTTACGACGAATAATAACATCTTGGATTGATGTATCACAAGCGTGACCTAAGTGTAATTTACCTGTTACGTTTGGTGGTGGAATAACAATAGTAAATGGTTCTTTTTCTTTATCTCCCGCTTCGAAGAAACCACCTTTTAACCAGAACTCATATTTACCATTTTCAACCATCTTAAAATCATATTTTGAATTTAATTCTTTACTCATTTTAAATACTCCCTTTCATACTCTATTTTTTCCATTGAATAAAAATCAACATCTACAATTCTTCCGTCATATAATACTTTATATTTATTCATTCTTCCATCATAACTAAACCCACATTTTTCAATGACTCGTTTAGATTGAAGGTTATCTACATGATGAGCTACCTCAAGTATCTCACAGTCAGTTTTCTTAAATACATAATGAATCATTAGTTTTACAGCTTCTGTCATAATACCTTGATTCCAATAGTCACTTCTAAGTGAGAACCCTATTGTTTTAGCCTTATTGTATTTACGGTAAGGCTTATTGTATAAAGAAATAGTTCCAATCAATCTATCATCAATAGTAATCGCAAACATTTCTCTATTAATTAAATTAGCAGTTAATACCCTATCAGAGACTTCTTTTGAAGGAAATGGTTTCCAACCAGCCATAGGTCCAACTAACGGATCTTTACCATATTCGTAAAAATCATATGAATCAGAATACTTTATATCTCTAATGACTATTCTTTCACCTTTTAACTTCAAAATACCACCTCCTTAAAATATAAAAAGTCCTTAAGAAAAACTTAAGGACGAATTAACCGTGGTACCACCTTACTTCTATAGAATAACTCTATAGCACTCATTTCCTTTAACGCAGGTATACGAAATAGACTACTATTATTTCATCTATTTAGCTCGCTAGCTACCTTCAATATTACTACCTAGAATTCTTTCACCAAATGAATTCTTCTCTTCTTTAAGCGCCAATATTTACTCCTCTAGGTCAAAGCCTATGTGATAATTTTATATTATCAAATTCTTATTGTCAAGTTTTATTATTTTAAATAATAAATATTTTAAAACATTTGTTTAAGTTTAATATTTACATGTACTAAATAATAAGTACTTATTTCATTTAAAAGTTCTTTATAATCAATATCATCAAACAGCTCTTCATTATATTCTTTAGTTTGATAAATCTTTTTAAACCAATTTAAATGTTTAATACCATCTTCATTAATATTAGAACATTTATTACATAAAGCTCCACCATTATGTGAAGAAAAATTTACTAATGTTTTATTTCCACATAATACACATTCATCAAAAGTTGGCTTAACTCCAAAAATATATAACATCTTAATTAGAAATAAAGATAATACAAATCTAGGTTCATTTGATTCTTCTAATAAATCTAAACATTCCTTAAAAAAATTAAATATACGACTATGAGGATAATCTCCCTCTAACTTTTTAATAATATCAATCATAATATTAATAATATTAATTTTAGATAAATTAGTACATATATCAAAATAACTTTTCTTAAGACTATATTCTAAAACAGTAGGAAATTTAGAATTACTTATACTATATTCAACATGATTAAGTGTCACCGTAAATCCTAAATTTTTTTTCATTACATCTAAGGCTTTAACACTATTAATACCATTAGGTGTATATAAATAAACTATCTTAGATTTTTCTTTATAATCAATAGTATTAATAACAATGCCTTCCATAATTTATACCGTTCTATAATTCATCATCACTATAGCCTAAAGCTCTTAAATCGTTTGGTCTATCTTTCCAATCCTTTTTAACCTTAACCCATAATTCTAAATGAACTTTACTTTCTAAAAGTTTCTTTAAGTCATTTAAACTCTTATTTTTAATTTCTTTAATCATATCACCATTTTTACCAATGATAATACGCTTTTGACTATCACGTTCTACATAAATAGTTGCGTAAACATCTTTATACGCTGGATTATCAGGACAATCCTTAACCATATCTATTACACACGCAATACTATGTGGAACTTCTTCTTTAGTTAAATATAAGATTTTTTCTCTAATAGCTTCACTCATTAAAAATCTAACAGGATGGTCTGATAACATATCATCTGGATAATATTTAGGACCAAATGGTAAAACTGTTTTAATATCAGCAAGCAACATATCTAAATTTTTATCTTCTAATACTGATATAGGATAAACACCAGCAAAAGGATATAAATCTTTATATAATGCGATAGTTAAATCAATATCATTGAATTTCTTTAATTGATCAACCTTATTTATAACTAAAAATACTGGAACCTTAGCTTTCTTTAAGTTCTCTAATATGATTTCATCACCTTTTAATACACTCTTAACTGGTGTAGTCATAAATAAAACACAATCCACACCACTTACAGCACCATATGAAGCGTTAACCATTCTTCTTTGAAGTTCAGTAGATGGTTTATGAATACCTGGTGTATCAGTAAAAGCAATTTGATATTCATCAGTAGTTAAAATACCTAATATTCTATTTCTAGTTGTTTGAGGTTTGTCTGAAGTAATCGCAATTTTACGACCTACCATTTTATTCATAAATGTAGATTTACCAACATTAGGTCTACCAATTACCGCAACAAACCCTGATTTATATGTATCAATTTGCATACTATACTTCTATCTCCTCAAAACAATATGGTAATAAATCCTTAACTGTAGTTAATTTAGTTTCATCATTCATATTAGCAAGTACTACAGGAGTATTCTCATCTAATAATTCAGCCATTACTTGACGACAAGCACCACAAGGACTAATTGGATTAGTTGTATCGCCTACAACACAAAAAGCTTCTACATCATCTTTACTATAACCTGCACTTACTAATTGAAATAACGCATTTCTTTCAGCACAAATAGTTAAACCATAACTAATGTTTTCTACATTACATCCCATAATATATTCACCATTTTTAAGTAAGATTGCAGCTCCTACTTTAAACTTAGAATATGGAGAATATGATTTACTTCTACCTTCTATAGCTTTTTCAACAATCTTTTTTACATCCATATTGTTACTTCCTTTCTATTTTAGCGGCAGCTAAAATTTCATCTTGTTTTTTAAACATAACTTCTTCATCTTCTTTTGTCATATGATCATATCCACACAAATGTAAATATCCATGAACAGCTAAAAAAGCCACTTCTCTAGTTATACTATGACCATAATCATCTGCCTGACGAAAAGCTTGATCTAAATCAATGAAGATATCTCCTAATTCATCAACCATTTCATTATCAGGATCGTCACATAACGCAAAAGATATAACATCAGTCACTCTATCAATCTTACGATATTCACGGTTAATACGTTGAATTTCTTCATCATCAACAAATATAATATTAAATTCTTTTTTATTTTTTTGAGTCTTTAAAACACTTTTAATTAATTTTTCATATTCTTTAGTGTTTAGACTAGATTCATTAAAGAAATTAATCTTCATGTTTACTCTCACTTATCATTTTGCTGAACGCACTTAATTGTTTTTCTTCTTGAATTTTTAAATTTTCATATGTTGCCATATTTTCAATCATCATTTTAACTGTTCTTTCTAAAGTTGAATTAGTTGAATAGTCTGCAACACATACAGAATTAATACGCTTATCTTCAACTAATGGGAACATTTTATCTTTATGTTGAGATTGATATAACGCAATAGCTCTACCACCCTTGTCCTTCAATAATTGCATACAAGGGATATCTGTTAATCCATCACCAATATAAATCATATGGCGATATTGAATAGCACGATTTGTATCTTTTGTATCAGTATTTAATTTCTCTTCATCTTGTTCATCTAAAACACCTTTACTTATACGGAATAAGTATTGAGTTTTTTGTGTGAAGTTAATTGCCATAGCTGGCCAAATAGCTTCACCAGTTTCTTCGTCATATACAAACTTACAACCATAAATTTGTTTAAAGTATTTAGCAATACTAGTTCCTTCAATTATTTCTTTAACACCTGAAGAAATAACGTAATGTTCTACTTCTACACCTTTTGATTCACCGAATTCATTAATACGGTCAAACCAATTTTGTACACCACGATATAAAACTACTGTTTTGCCTAAAGAGTTAAGGTATTCTTTAGTCATCTTAATACCTTTTTCTTTAGTTTTTTTAATCATCATGTACATATATGATAAAATTTTATCCATTCCGTATTTAGCAGTTTCAACACCACATGCAGCCCAGAAATCTTTTGGTTCCATACCTAAATCTTCCATAAAACCATAATTTTGCATATCTGTTGTACATAATGTTTTATCAAAATCATACATAATAGCTACTTTAATTTTTCCCATTTTATTTAGCCCCCTTTAGGATCATTTGCTCTAACGCATAAGCCACAGCATATCTCCACATTATTTCATTATGTTGTCCATTTGGTTCATAATATGAAATAAGTTTATTTTCATCATATCCATATTCTTCTAAAGTTTCTAAAGTTTTAGCATTTAATAGATTTAAATGTTCCTCTAAACCTTCACGATTACCCATGTTATAAAAATAATATGGTAAATTTTTATTTTCTTTTAATTTTGATTCATCATAAAATTTAGTAATCGTCTCATCATTCCACACAGCCATTGCAGGCGATAAAGATAAGATAAATTTAAAATATTTATTATACTTAATTCCTACATATTGACTAGTAGCACCACCTGCTGATGAACCACCAATACCAACAAAATCACTTATTAAATATCTCGATTTAATGTAAGGTATTACAGTATCCATAATAAAATCCGTTGTATTATCTAATGCTCCAACTTTTACACATTCTTCAATTCCATATAAAGGTCCTTTTTTTAATTCTCCAAAGCTTGAAGGCAATGTTAATTCTTTCATTCTAGCTACGCCAGTAGTTTCAATACCTACTACAATGAATTTCTTTAAATCATATTTTTCATAGGCCATCTTTAATGATGTTTCTATTTGCCAACCATTATATGGGTCATTAAGTCTAGTATATTTACCAACCTTAGATTTATCAAACATATTTTGTCCATCTATCATAATCAAAAGGTTGTATTCTTTTTCTATATCAAATTTTGGTGGAAATAAAATATGAATTCTTTTTTTATTTCTTTTGGCATGAACCAAATTTAATTCATCCTTTAATTTAACAGTTTTAACAAAACCATAGTCATTGTCATCAGTATAAAAAGACACATCTAATGCTTTAGTTTTTTTGTTAAACTGAACTAATATATTTTTTATCATTCCATTTAAAATAATAAATTCAGATTTATAATTTTCAGTTTCAAATCTAATAAACTTTTCAGTCTCTATATCAAAATGAAAACCATCATTCTTCTCTAATTCTCTTTCAAAAAGAATATTATAATCTTTATCATAAAATAAGACCGTTAATTCTTCCTTTAAAGTATGTTTTACCTTTACATCAATCATATTAATACCTCCTTAAGGATATTTAGGGATTATAAATATTATAACATATTTATAAAAGTTCTACAAGATATAGAAATATACATATTTACTATAAAATTAAAAAGCACTATTGTGCTTTTTAATCTTTCATCAATAAATGATGACATAAATTATTAAAATATATGCCTCTTTCAATATAGTTTTTATACTCATCAAAACTAGCAAACATTGGAGAAAATAATATTATCTCGTTAACCCTATCAATTAATGATTTTTTAAATGCTTCTTCTAAATTATTGAATACTTCTATATCTACATTATTATTTATCATAAAATTATAAACTTTGTTTTTAGTTTGACCATATGTATATACTTTTTTTATCTTATTCAAATACGGCTTTAAGCATGTTAAATCTTCATTTCTATCAAATCCACCACATAATAAAAATATATTGTTTAAACAATTAATAGCCGCTATTGTAGAATAAGGATTAGTACTTTTGGCGTCATTGTAGATATAATCATTAAACTTAGTCATTCTATATTCAATTTCGCTAAAAGTATGAATATATTTTCGTATTTTTCTTATACTTGTTTTACCTAAAATCATAACAACACATATAGCCGCCATATAGTCTAACAATAAATATTCTTTATTAATTAAATTCTTACTTATTTTATAAATTTTAATATTTTCATAATATATCCAACCATTATAAATATAACATTTACCTAATACAGAATCATTTGAAAAACTTATTAATTTAGCTTTAGTTTTTTTGGCAATATTCTTAATATAAATATCATTTAAATTATATATAAAATAACTATCTTTATCTTGATTTACAGTAATTCTTTCTTTGCTTTCCACATAATCTTTAAAAGTTAAATGATGATCTAAATGACATGGATTAATATTCAATAAAACAGCTATATTTGAAGATATATTGCTATTTTCTAATTGAAAACTAGAAGCTTCTACTATAAAAATATCCTTATCTGGATTTTCAACTAATGCCCTACAAAATGAATAACCAATATTACCACATAATACTGATTTAGTATTATTCTTTAAAATATGATGAATAAGGCTAACTGTGGTGGTTTTGCCTAAAACACAATTTTATGGCATATTAAAAGTCCTTAGCCCTAATATAACTAAGGACAAATTTTATTGCTTTAATAAACTAACCGATTTATAGGAATTTATCGACCAGCTATGCCTTTTCCAACCACATAAATACCAACCAGCATTTCAGCGATTGATATTCCCAATAGAAGTCCTGAGAAAAAGTCTTTTACATTGGAACCGCCAAGCGTATAAGAAAGTGCCTGCAATGCAATTCCCATTACAATAAGTAACACTCCGTAAAGCAAGTTTTTTTGCTTTTCCAAATCCTGTGTCCTTTTCAGCAAATCCATGATTTGTTCGTCATCATATGCACGAACACTTCTTTCCTCGGCAGCTTCTCCATCCATCAGCTCTGCAACTGTAATTTCTAATTCTTCACATAAGATTTTTACGACAGAGTAATCGGGCATGCATTTGCCTGTTTCCCATTTCGAAACTGTTTTATTAGATACTCCAAGCTTTTCAGCCAACTGTTCCTGTGTAAGACTTTTCTCTTTTCTTTTTTGTGCTATAAACTTTCCCGTTGCTTGTTGATTCATTTTTTCTACCTCCGTTTGTTGTTTGTAGAAAAAGCATACCTCTTTTCTCTGAAAAACAACATCCCCTATTTGGAGAATCTAAGTGGAATTACTAATTATTCCTGCAAATTCTAATTTATCTGTTTACTTAACTTAAATTAATTGTACTCAAACTCAAAATAACCATCTACACATTTACCTGTCGATTCAAGAATAATGTATATTGTTTTTTCATTATCATATTTATTATGAAGTGTAATCGTTTCGTCGTAGGATTCTCCACCCTTAACTATAAATAATAATTCTTTTTCACCATCAACTCCGATATAAACACTCATTTCACCTTCAGCTAGACTTGCTTCA
>JBGVFV010000079.1:0-2534 GCA_045121295.1 Candidatus Pelethenecus sp. | reverse complement strand
TAGCATACGGTACTAATCAAATAACTTTAAAAGGAGTAGGTACTGTACGTTTTATTAGTCAAGGAAAACTTTTATTAACTTAATGTGGTTGGACACCTTACAACCACGAATATAGGGAGGTAGATAAGGTGTTTAGACCTGCTACATATAAATCTGAAAATGAATATGAATTAGTCTTAATGAGAAATAGACGTGAAGAATTAATTGACATTCCTCTTGAATATGTTGAATCAATAGATTTTGAAATGGGTACACATTTACAACAACCAACAAAATTAACTTTAACTATTCCATCACATCTTACAAGAGGTACAGGATTAATTGAATATCCTTTATACAACATGATTAAAGGGAAAATGCAATTAAGATTAAAAGTGAATGGAAAAACATATAGACTTTCTATTGAGGAAGAATCAGTAAAAGAAACATCAACTATTCACACAAAAACTTTTGTAGCATATGAAATCTTTTATAAATTTAATACAACTGATTTTGCAATCGCAACAGATATTGCTACAAGACAATTATACAAATCATCAACTGAAACAGTAGAAGTTTCAGATGGTATGTTAAATTGGTTTGAACAACAATGTACTGGTTGGAAAGTTGGTACAATTACAGATAGAGCAAAAAGCGAATTAACAATGTGTTCTGAAACACGCAGAGTTGATTTAACAAGGGTTGACAAAACAATTACAGATGAAATTTTCAACCAAAATGTTTCTATATCTGCTTTAGAAAACAAACCTTTAAATATGAAATTAGTTATGGGTTGTACAGTATATGCCAGTGATGGTAAAAAATATGTAGACCAAAACTTAGAATTTGAATTTGTCAATTTACCTTATGCCATTAAAAATATCAAAGCAAACTATTCTAGCACAAGCAAACATTTTTATGGGATAACTTTTACAATTACATATACAAATAATCATGTAACAAAACATGAATATGCTTTTGTGAATTGTAAAAATGTTCGTTTAGTTGCTAACATGGCTATTGAATATGAGTTAGGCAATTTAGTTCCACGTCAAGTGACAAAATACAGAACATTTGACACAACCGTTACAACATGGATGAATATGTTACAACAAATTGCAGAGTCATTTGATGTAATTATCTTATTTGATAGCGGTAATTATAAAATTAATGTATGTCATAGAGAAGAATTTGGTGAATTAACTAATATACATTTAAGTTATGATAATGCTTTAAGAGAAATTACTAAACAAAGAAAATTAAATGAAATTGTTACACGTTTAACAGTAGAAAGTCAAAATACAACTATTGCAGGTGTCAATGTTTTAGGAACAGATTATGTCGAATGTTATGATTATTTTATTAACAATGGAATTATGTCGTCAGAACTACAAAATGCCTTAACACGATATAATACATTACTAAAACAAAAAGATATTGAGTTCCAACTTTTATTAGTACAAAAACATGACGCAGACCAAGCACTTAATTTGGCAAATAGTCAATTAGTATCATTACAAAGTAAATATTCTACTGAAAAGGGTATTTTATCTGCTTATATTAAATCAGGTGAAAAAACTAAACAGGCAAATCAACAAGTAACTGTTACAAATTTAGAAAATCAAATTACTGCTAAATTAAATGAAGTCCAAAGATGTAAAGATACAGTGAGTAGTTTGGAAAATCAATTAATTGCTATTGGTGAAGCAATTAGAAAAGAAAATACAGGATACTTTACAAATGAATTATTACTTGAATTATCTGATTATTTAATTGAAAAAGCAATTACTGATGATACTCATTTAACTGCTTACGGAGTGTATGATTATGTTTGTCAACAAATTAAAGAATACCAAAAACCAATTATCGACTTTAGTGTAAGCTCATCTATGGAGTTCATTAAACGTACAGGAAGAAAAGTTACTGATTGTGTATTCATTGGTGCTAAAATGGGTATCGAGGATAAAGCAAGAGAGATTACTGATGAAGGTACTGTTACTTTATATGGATTCACTATTGTACCATCTACTGATGAAGTTAAAAATATTAAATTCATGAACGGTGGTAAGACACCAGACTCTCCATTGAAACAAGTATCTAAAGTAGCACAAGATGTGAAAGCTACAAAATCAATGACAGACTTCTATAAATCTACTTTACAACAAATCAAAGAAAACAACCCTGACGTTGCAAAAATCATTGAAGAGGGATTAGACTTAGCGGCTCAAAAAGTACGTTCACGTACAGAGAATAATATTATCGAAATTGATGAAGCTGGTATATTCTTAATCGACGCAAATGATGAAACACAACAATTAGCATTAATTAATGATTTAATTGCTATGACAACAGATAAATGGAAAACTGCTCGTGTAGCAATCTCACCTGAGGGTATTGTGGCAGAAGAATTGATTGGTAAAATTATTATTGGTGAACAATTATATTTAGGTAACGATACAAATAGTTTTAAAATTGATAAAGATGGAAATGCTTATGGTATGTTCATGTATAGTAAAAAGAATGATTTAGCTAGTTTACGTGTATTTTTAGGTATT
>JBGVFV010000078.1:0-1813 GCA_045121295.1 Candidatus Pelethenecus sp. | reverse complement strand
TATAAAAAAAGTGAAATAAATTTCACCTTAAAAACTAAGAAGCAAAGAAAGTGATTTTTTTGCTTCTTTATTTTATAATTAGAAGTGGTGATACACTTTGAAAAACGAAAATAAGTTTTTGAAAATAAATTATGGTGTTATTGGATATGCTTCAAAGTTTCATAATGAAATTATTAATGCATACAAAGTAAGTAAACTAGTTGGAGATAATACTGTAAAGAAAATAAATAATTGTAAAAAAGCAAGAGAAGAAAGAAATAAATACACAATCAATGATATATTTAGAAACTGTTGGAAAAGTTTTGAAAATAAATATGGGAATACAATAACAAGGCAATCAATATTTGATAATGTCTATTCAATGATTAAATGTGGTTCGTTTGATGATGATAACGGCTATTTATTCTTTGAATGTCCAAATCCAGAATGTAATACATTTCACATTCAACCTTTTACATGCAAATGTAGATGCTGTAATAAATGCGGAAAGGTTTATAGTGAAGCAAGAGCCATTGAAATATCAAAAAAATGTTTAAAGATTCCCCACAGACACATTACATTTACAATTGCCAAAGAACTAAGACCATTTTTTGATATAGACAGAAGTTTAATAGATTATTTATTTAAAGCTGTTGAATTTACGTTTAATAAACTTTCAGAACGTGCTGGAAAATTAAAAGAATATAAGTTTGGTTATATTGCTACTCTTCATACATTTGGAAGAGATATGAAATTCAATCCACACTTACATGTAATTGTGGCAGAAGGAATAATAGATAAAAATAATAATTTTAAAAAATACGATTACTTCCCTTATGAAAAGATAAGAAAGTTGTTTGCCTATGAACTTGTAAATTCACTTAAAAAAGTAATTTCACCTAAATTAAAAGAATTTTCTATCTTCGCAAACAAACTAACTGAAAGAAAGAAAAATGGTTTCTATGTTCATGGTCCTAAAAATCAAGGCAAAACTCAAAAAGAAAATGAAGATTTAATTAAATATGTTGTTAGGTATGCTGGCCACCCTGCAATAAGTGAATCAAGGATCCTTAAAGTAGATTATAATCTTCATTTAATTACCTACTTTTATGATCCTCACGAAGATGACAACATTGAAGATGATGATGAAAAAATTGGTAGACAATACATAACTGAAGATATCGATGAGTTTATAAAAAAGATAATTGTTCATATTCCAGAAAACGGCAAACACAACATTCGTTATTATGGTTTTTATGCAAACAAATCTAAAAAATTAAATATTTTAAAGCAAAAAATCCATTCCATGCTATCTAATAAAAAAATAAAACTTTTATTAGATTTACTAAAATGGAGAAAGAGGATTATTATTTCTTATGATTATGATATACTTATGTGTGAAAAGTGTGGGAAAATATTAACACTTGTTCCTAACATGTGCTATATTCCTCCTTCATTTGAATATATTAGGAGACCTTCTTATGGCTGACAGACCTTACAAAATTAACAGACGAGAATTAACTGAACAAGAAAAAAGAGACAGAGTTGAATTTTTCAACAAATGGAATGCTATGTACCAAACTGGTGAACCAGTTGCTGATGTAGAAACTTTTGTTTCTAGAACCATTTATGATGAAACTGTAACATTTATTTGCAATCGTTGCAAAGTTGAGGAAGACATTGATTTAGATATGGTTGATGAATTTGGCTTCGACGAAACTGAAATCCCTAAGTTGTATTGTTCTCATTGTTCTAAAGGAACTATGAAACCTAAGTATATCTTTTCTAAATAATCATACTACAAATTTATTTTGTATATTTTTAGTGTGCTTTT
>JBGVFV010000077.1:0-31310 GCA_045121295.1 Candidatus Pelethenecus sp. | reverse complement strand
TAGTATCAGTAAAAGGTGTTGCTCTAAATAAAACTAATTGAACATCTTTTTCTTTATCCTCGTAATAATATGCTATATCTTCGTCATAATAACAACCAATTAAATGCATAGAACTAGCATATTCACCAGTTTCAAGACCTTCATTTATTTTATCAGTTAATTGAGAATTAAGGAAAATATAAGGTAATGTTAATATTAAAATAACCCCAAATAAAACAGCTAAAACCCAAAATACAACTTTAATAAACTTTTGTGCAAATGTGTTCATTTTATCTCCCTAACATTAAAATTCACAATTTTTAGGTGTTCTTGGGAATGGAATTGAGTCTCTAATGTTATCAATACCAGTTAAATACATAATTAATCTTTCAAATCCCATACCAAATCCTGAATGTACACATCCACCATAACGACGAGTATCTAAATACCAATCAATACCAGATGCATCAACACCCATTTCAGCCATTCTAGCTAATAATTTATCTAAATCTTCTTCTCTTTGAGAACCACCCATTAATTCACCAGCTTGTGGCACAACTAAATCTACTGCGGCTACTGTAGAGTTATCTGGATTTAATTTCATATAGTAAGCTTTGATATCTTTTGGCCAATCTTTGATAAATACAGGACCATTAAAGTATTCTGTAATATATTTTTCGTGTTCTTTTGCGATATCATCTTCATAAGAAGGTTTGAATTCCCATTTTTGACCTGATTTTAATAATAAATCAACTACATCACGATGACTAATTCTAACGAATTTAGATTCTAAAACGTTAGTAATTTTAGCTTTTAATCCCTTTTCAACGAATTGATCACAGAAGTTAATTTCTTCTGGACAATTATCCATTACGTATTTTAATACGAATTTTAACATTTCTTCTTCGATATCCATTAATTCTTCTAAATCACAGAATGCCATTTCTGGTTCAATCATCCAGAATTCATTCGCATGAATCTTTGTGTTTGAATTTTCTGTACGGAATGTAGGACCAAATGTGTAGATATCACCAAATGCCATAGCGAAAGTTTCACCTTGCAATTGTCCTGAACCTGTAATAAATGATTTTTTACCAAATAAATCTTTAGAAAAATCAATTTTACCATCAACCATAGGTAAATTATCAAAATCTAATGTTGAAATTTTAAACATTTGATCTGAACCTTCACAGTCAGCACAAGTGATTAATGGTGTATGAACATATAAATATCCTCTATCTTGGAAATATTTATGAATAGCCATAGCAGCAACACTACGAATACGGAATACCGCTGAAAATAGATTTGTTCTTGGTCTTAAATGTGCAACTTCTCTTAAGAATTCTCTAGTATGACGTTTAGGTTGAATTGGATAATTTTCTGGACAATCCCCTAACATTTCAACACTACTTGCATGTAATTCTAATGGTTGTTTCATATTAGGTGTTAAAACTACTTTACCAACGATTTTAACTGATACACCTACTCTAAATTTAGAAATTTCTTCGAAATTTACTAAAGTATTATCATAAACCACTTGTAAATTATCAAAGAATGAACCATCATTTACATTTAAAAAACCAAATTGAGCTTGAGCTCTATTTGTTCTTACCCAACCCATAACAGTTACAATTTGATCACCATATTGTTCTTTTTGTCTAAATAATTGTTTGATTTTTGTTTTCATATATCCTCCTATAATAATTCTATATTTTCTTTTTTACATTTTTCTATAACATCTTCAGGCCAATAACTTGTTTGAACTTCACCTATATGTCTTTTATTTAAAAAGAACATACACATTCTTGATTGACCGATACCTCCACCAATTGTTAATGGTAATTTATCATTTAATAACAATTGATGATATTCTAAATTAACTCTATCTAGTTTATTTTCTTGTTTAAGTTGAGCTAATAAAGATTCTTTATTAACTCTAATTCCCATACTAGATAATTCAAAAGCACTATCTAATATCGGATTATATACTAGTATGTCTCCATTAAGTTCAAAATCATCATAATCTGGACTTCTACCATCATGTTTTTGTCCATTTGATAAAATTTTACCAATTTGAAGTAAGAAAACAGCTTTTTTCTCTTTAACAATTCTATTTTCTCTTTCTTTTGGTGATAAATTTGGATACATATCTAATAATTCTTGTGAAGTAATAAAATAAATTTCATTTCCTAATTTAGGAACCAAATTTGGATATTCATTTTGAATGAATATTTCTGTTTCTCTAAGTACATTATAAATCTTTGTAACAATCGTTTTTAAGAATTCCATATTTCTATCTTTTTCTTCAATTAACATTTCCCAATCCCATTGGTCTACATAAATTGAATGAATTTCATCTAATACTTCATCCTTACGAATAGCATTCATATCAGTATAAAGACCTGAATGCATTCTTAAATTATATTTAGCTAATGCCATTCTTTTCCATTTAGCTAAAGAATGTACTATCTCAATATCATTGTTACCTACTTTAAATGAAACAGGTTGTTCAACACCATTTAAGTTGTCATTAATACCTTTATTAGATTCAACAAATAATGGTGCAGATACTCTTATCAATTTTAAAATCTTAGATAATCTTTGTTCAAAATGATCTTTGATTTTTTTAATCGCGATTAAAGTATCTATTAAATTTAAAGTTTCATATTTTTCCAAACTATCACTTCTTTCTTTAAATAAAAAAATCCTTAAGCATAAGCTTAAGGACGAATTAACCGTGGTACCACCTTAATTCTATAGACACTAATATCTATAGCACTCGAAAATCGTAACGTGATTAACGGATGGTTCTACTTAATTTCTTCCATCATTCAAAGGTGTTCCTTTTTATTAGTTACTATCTATTTTCACCAACCATAGATTCTCTAAAAGTAATTTTTAATAAAAAAGTCCTTATCATCAATTTAATATACCTTTATATTTTACCATAAATTTAATAAATTTAAAGTTATTTTTAAAATTAAAGTTATAAAGATAAAAACTTTTATATATATTTACTGTGAGAGGTGATATTTTGGCAGTTATTGCTCATACAAATAAAGAATTAGAACTATTAGCAAGGTTAATGAGGGCAGAAGCTGAGGGTGAAGGTAAAAAAGGGATGTTGTGTGTTGGAAATGTATGTGTAAACAGAGCTTTAGTTAATTGTTTAGATTTTAAAAAAATAAATACAATTCAAAAAGCAGTTATGCAAAAACCAGGAGGTTTTGAAGCTACATCTAAATCATATTTTTATCAGGCAGCACGTAAACAGGATAAAGATTTAGCTCGCCGTGTACTCAATGGTGAAAAGTTCCATCCTGCATCATATGCATTATGGTTTTATAACCCACATGGTGAAGCATGTAAAACTAGTTGGTGGAACCAACCACATAGTGGTACATATAAAAACCACTGTTTTTACGCACCCACAAAAAATACTAAATGTTTTTAAAAGAAAGGACTTTTTAAATGAATCAATTTTATCAAAATCCATATATGTTTAATCCTTATGGATTTAATCAATTTCCTCAATATCAGTATCCATTTACTCAAAATGTAGATCAAACTGATGAACAATCATATATCGAAAATATTTTAAGACTTAATCTTGGTAAAATAATATCTGTATATATGAATTTTGAAAATTCTCAATGGGGTTCTAAGATATTTAAAGGTAAATTAGAAGCTGCAGGTAAAGACCATATAATTATTTCTGATCAAAATACTAATATGAGATATTTATTGTTAACTATTTATTTAGATTACATAACATTTGAAGAAGAAATTAATTATTATTACCCATATCAAAACAAATAATTATAAATTTTACTTATATAAATATGTATTTATATAAGTATTTTTTATTAAAAACAAAAAAGAACCTAAGTTTAAAACTTAAGTTCTTATAATTATTAGTTATTTTTTGGTTTAATAATGATAGCTCTATTTTCGCCTTCACCTTCAGATTCAGTATAAACATCTCTCCAATCACTTAACTTTTCATGGATAACTCTACGTTCATATGAATTCATAGGTTTTAACTTAACTTCAACTTTAGTTTTAGCTACTTCTTTAGCTGTTTTAGTAGCTAAAATTTCTAATTGATGAGCTCTATTACTCTTGTAAGCACCAATATCAAGTGTAGTAACAATTTTTTCTTTACTATACATTGAAATTAAAGTACGTACTAAAGTTTGTAAAGCATCTAATGTTTTACCCTTTACACCAATTAATAAAGGATTTTCATTACTATCAATATTATAATAAATTTGAGAATCTCCAACAGATCTAGCTTCAAGTCTATATCCTATTTTTAAAGCTTTTAAAATGTTTTCTAAGTATTTTTTACCTTCGATTGTTAAGTTAACATCTACTAATGCTTCACAATTTAAACCTTCAGGTAATTCACCTAAAACATTAATAAAAATTTTATCACTAGGGATATGTAGTCTTTTTACAGCTTCATCCATTGCTGTTTCTTGAGATTCTGCAATAAAATCGATTTTCTTTTGCATACTACACTCCTATTAAATTACTTGTCCTTTTTGTTGTGTTTTTGTATATTTTCTTTCGTTTAACTTTCTACCAACAAAGCTTTGGAAGATTTGGTAAACACCACCGATTAACCAATATAAGGCTAATGATGTAGAAGATAATGCCATGAACACAAACATGATAACCATCATATAGTTCATCATTTTCATTTGTTTTTGTTGTTGTTCTTGTTGTTGAGTCATAGGACGGTTCTTTTGATAATCCTTCATGTAAGAAGGTTTCTTTTGAGCTAAGTGTTGTGATAATAAAGTAATAGCCGCATAAGCGATTGCTAAGACTGCAGCAAATACTTTATCCCATACACCAGCACCAGCATCAAAGAATGATGTGTTTAATTCAAAGAATCCAAATACTTTAGTGTTTGATAACGCAAAAGCACCCTTTTGAACAATTTCAACACCGTTAATATTAACAATTTGATCACAATTTAAACGTTTAACAACTTCATACATAGAAATGAAGATTGGGAATTGAATAAACATTGGTAATAAACATCCTAATGGACTTACACCGTATTTCTTATATATTTTCATCATTTCCATTTGCATTTGTTGTTGAGATTGTGGATCTTTACGATTAGCGTATTTAGCTTGTAATTTATTCATTTCTGGTTGCATTAAAGTTGTTTTTAAACTCATGCTATTTTGTTTTGAATAAATTGGCCATGCTAATGTTCTAACTATTAAAGTAGTAAATAAGATACCAAAGAAGAATGAATCTCCTAATCCTTTACCAATTGTTGAACATAACCATGCAATTGGCCAAGATAATACTGATACTGGCCATCCCCATAAAGCTTGCCAGAAATCAAATACGTATTCACCATTTTTGAATTTTTGGAAGCTAAATTCAGAACCATAGCCTTTCCAACCATCTAAATAAGGTTTAGTATACCAAACTTCAGAATTAGTTCTACAACCTGTTAATGTTAATAGTAATACAAACAAGAAAACAACCATAAAAATCTTATGTTTATTTCTATTAATAAAATTTAACATGGGGTTCTCCTTTAAATTGTTTTTTGTTTGCGTAGCAAATACAAAATTTGTTTATTCATTTCGTTAAAATCAATATCCAAAACCTTGCTACGAACAATTATAAATACATCTATATTGTCTTTAATATTTATTTGACTAATAATAGATCTTACTTGTCTTTTTAATCTATTTCTAACTACAGCTTTTCCTATTTTTTTGTTTACGCTAATCGCATATCGAAAATGGTGGTTTTCGTTATTTTCTTTAATATATATAGTAAAATAAGGATTTGCGGCATATCTTTTATTTTTTAATACGTCTTCTATTTCCTTACTTTTCTTTATGCGATACTCTTTTTTCATTTTAGTCACCCTGTAATTAAAATAAAAAACACGACCAAAAAAATGATTGATCTGGTCGTGCTAGTTATGTCAATTATTACCTATTAAGATTAAACAGTTAATTGTTTTCTACCTTTTTTACGTCTACGAGCTAATACTTGGCGTCCATCTTGAGTTGCCATTCTAGCACGGAAACCATGTGTTACTTTTCTTTTACGTTTATTTGGTTGATAAGTTCTTTTCATTACTCATCCCTGCCTTTCTTACGAAACCACGCCTTATTATTCTAGCAAAAAATGATACTAGTGTCAATTATTTTTTTTATTTTTTATATTATATATATAATAGTGTTAAAAAGTGTTTAAGAAAATGTTGATTAGTTTTATCATAAATGTGGATAACTTTTACACATATTATTCCACTGTGTTTTATGTGGATAAGTGCAAAAATCCTATAAAATTAGGCTTTTTTGGGGGTAGTTATCCACATTTTGATATATTTTTTAATCCACAAAATAAAAGTTATCCACATTTTTTGTGGAAAAATAATTGTTGATAAAAAAATAAATTATGCTATGATAATTAAGAAACGTAGGTGATATTATGGAATTTTATCAAGACTTGTGGAATAAAACTCGAGATAAATTATCAAATAACTTTGCCGAGTCTACATTTAATGAAGTATTTGGTGAAGTAAAGAAAGTAGTAAAGGTAGAAAACGGAATAATTAGTGTTTTAGTACCATCTACATTTGTACAATCAAAAATAAATACAGTATATACAAAAGGTATTGCAGAAATACTTGGATCATTAACAAATCAAAAGCTTAGATTCAAATTTGTGTGTGAAGATGAGGTTAAAACAACATTCACACCAGTAGTTAGTAAAATTTATAAAAATAATTTGAAAAGTAATTATACATTCCAGTCAATGGTAGTAGGTGAATCTAACCGTTTAAGTTATATTACAGGTATGAAAGTAGCTGAACAACCAGGTGTTTTTATTAACCCATTATATATATTTGGTGGTGTTGGTTTAGGAAAAACACATTTAATGCAAGCTATTGGTAACTATATCTCAGAAAACGATATGGATGCTAATATTTTATATGTACAAGCTACTGATTATAGAACTGATTATTTTAAAGCTATTCAAACTCATACTATATTAGAATTTAACCAAAAATATGAGAATTTAGACGTACTTTTAATTGATGATATTCAAATGCTTTCAGATTCAACAAAATCACAAGAAGAGTTCTTCAAATTATTTAACGATATGACCGCCAGAGGCAAACAAATTGTAATTACTTCTGACTGTCCTGCTTCTAAATTAACAGGTATTATGCCTCGTTTAACTTCTCGCTTCCAAATGGGTGTAAGTGTTGATGTGCATCAACCTGATTTAACTCAAAGAATTAATATTTTAAAAAGAAAATTAGCTGAAACATCAGAATTAAGTATTGATGAAGAAATTTTAAAGTATATTGCTGAAAATTTCACAGATAATGTAAGAGAGCTTGAAGGTGCTCTTACAAGAGTTTTATTATATTCTGAATTATACAATTCTGAACCAACTTTAGATTTAGCTAAAGAAGCATTAGATATATTAATAAGTTCTAGAAAACCAAAACAAAAAGAAAATTACGAAGATGTTTTAAGTGTTATTGCTGCATTCTATAATATATCAACAGTAGATTTGATTGGTAAATCTAGAAATGCTCAATATGTTTTACCTAGACAAATAGCAATGTATGTTTTATATAATAATTTTAACTTTACATACGAAAGAATTGGTCAAATTTTAAATGGTAGACATTATTCTACTATTATTAGTGGTTGTGAAAAAATTAGTAATGATTTAGAAACAGACGTACAATTAAAATTAGCAATCGAAAATATTTTAAAAAAGTTATAATTTGTGGATAAATAAATAGATTTCCACATTAAAATATGGTATAATTTATATTGAAATTACGGGATATTTTGGAGTTATCCACATATCCACATTCTTAATAACAATAATAAGTATTACATTAATTTAATTTTTTATACAAAAAGGAGTGAATTTTATGATTTTTTCAGTTGATCGTGAAATCTTAATCGAAAATTTAAAAATTATTTCTAGAGGTTTACCAGCTAAAAGCCCAATGCCTATTTTAACAGGTATTAAATTAGAAGTTACTGATACAGATTTATATATGACTTCTTCAAACACTGATATTTCAGTACAAACATTTATTAATGATAAATCTTTAGTTATTACTAAACCTGGTAAAACTGTTGTTCCTGGTAGTTTCTTCTATGAAATTTTAAAGAAAATTAATTCAAAGAAAGTTGATTTCCATTTAGTAGAAGATAAAATCTTAGTAATCAAAGCTGAACGTGGTGAATATAAGTTACACATCATGGATCCACTTGATTATCCACAAATTGATTTTGTATGTTTAGAAAATCCATTAACTATTCATGCAGATAAATTAAAATCAATTGTTAAACAAACATCATTCGCAACAGCTACATCAGAAAAGAAACCTATTTTAACAGGTGTTCATTTCAAATTAAAAGATAACCATTTAACAGCTATTGCTACAGATTCATTCCGTTTAGCTCAATCAGTAATGGATGTTGAAGAATATAAGGATTTTGATATTACTGTACCTAATAAATCATTAGATGAATTAGTTAAAGTAATGGATAACTTCCATGAAAATGTTAATTTATATTTCTCAGTTAATAGATTATTAGTTAAATTTAAAAATGTATTATTCCAAACTAGATTATTAGATGGTAATTATCCAGATACATCTAGATTAATTCCAGCAGCTTATCCTATTATTATTTATTTCAACAAAAACGAGCTTCTAGACGCCGTAGAAAGAGTTTCTTTACTTTCTCCTAGAGATAAGGTGGGCGACAGAGAAATCGCTTATAGCATCATTAAAATCACTGTAACAAAGGATAACTGTGTAGAAATTTCTACTAACAATTCAATGATTGGTGATGCAAAAGAAGAATTAATTCCAACTGATACACAAATTGCTGGACCAATTGAAATTGGTTGTTCATCAAGATATTTAGTAGAAGCATTAAGAAGTTTCGATTCTACTGAAGTATCATTAAATTGTTCTGAAGGTATTAGACCATTTGTTATTAAAGGTGAAAAAGATCCTAATTTAACACAATTAATCTTACCTGTAAGAATGGATTAATAAACATTAAGTTGTAGTGTAAAAACTACAACTTTTTTTATATTTATTTTATAAATATAAGAGTATTTTAAATTTTAAAAACGTTGCAAAAATAGAACTTTCTAAAAATAAAAACATTGCAAAAATGGAATGTTTCAAGAAAAAAAACATTGCAAAAGTGGAACTTTGATGTTAAAATTTAATCACAAAAGGATGGTGATAACTATGTTTAAGAGAAAAGTAACAGATAAATTATTAGAATGGAAAAATAAATATAGTGATAGTTATGCAGTGTTGCTTCAAGGTGCTAGACGTGTTGGAAAAAGTACAATCGCTAAAAACTTTGCTGAAGAAAATTATAAATCTTACATTTTAATAGATTTTTCGAATATATCAAAAGATGTATTAGAAATATTTGATGATATGTCGAATTTAGATTTTTTCTTTTTAAGATTACAAACTATTTCATCAACTAAATTATATGAAAGACAATCTGTGATTATATTCGATGAAATTCAGTTAATGCCAAAAGTTAGACAAGCTATTAAACATCTAGTAGCGGATGGTAGATATGATTATATAGAAACAGGGTCGTTAATTAGTATTAAAAAGAATGTTGAAGGTATAGTTATCCCTTCAGAAGAAATGAAAATAGAAGTATATCCGATGGATTATGAAGAATTTTGTTGGGCATGTAATAAAGATTATTCGATGTTAGATAAAATTAATCAATTCAATAAACCTGTAGGTCAAGGAACTAATCGTGTTTTAATGAGAGATTTTAGACTTTATATGGCTATAGGTGGTATGCCTCAAGCTGTAAATACTTATTTAGAAAATAAAACATTTCAAGAAATAGATAGAGTTAAAAAAGAAATTATAGAATTATATAAAGAAGATTTTAGAAAAATCGATCCTAGCGGAAGAATATCTATGATGTATGATTCTATTCCTAGTCAATTAGCATTAGGGAAGAGTAAATTTATATTAAGTTCTGCAATTAATAAAAAAGTTACAAAAAAAGATGAAAAATTATTATATGATTTAATCGAGTCTAAAACAATTTTAATTTGTTATAATGTTACTCAACCATCTATATCGTTAAATTTAACAAAAGATATAGATGAATATAAATTGTATTTATCAGATATAGGTTTATTTACTACTATGCTATTTAACGATAAGAGAATAATTAGTGAAAATATATATAGTAAATTATTAAGTGATAAATTAGAAGCTAATTTAGGTTATTTATACGAAAATGCAATAGCTCAAATAATAAAATCAAATGATAGAGAATTATATTATCATTCATGGGCTAATAATAATGGTAGAAAATATGAAATTGATTTTTTAATTTCTGATAAAAATAAAATAATCCCAATAGAAGTAAAATCTTCTAATCATAATAATCATAAATCTATATTAGAATTTTCTAATAAATATTCTAATGTTATTTCTAGAAGAATATTATTCTCTCAAAAAGATATAGATAATGAAGGTATGTTAGAATTAAAACCAATATATCTTTCGCCTGTAATAATTAATAAATTAAATTAAAAAACGATAATAAAAGTAATAAAAATATATAAAAATAAGCAAATATTAAAAAAAATCCCGTCCTATTTATATAAATAGGACTTTTTTTTATTAAAATGTGGATAACTTTACAGTTTTATTTGAATTTTTATCTCCTATATGATATAATCATATAGAGTGGGTGATTAATATGAAAGAAGTAAAAATTAATACTGAATTTATAACTTTACAACAATTTTTAAAGATTGAAAACATTATTTCTTCTGGTGGAGAAGCTAAATATTTCTTAGCTGAACAAGAAGTATATGTTAATGGAGAGTTAGAAAATCGTAGAGGTAGAAAATTATATCCTGGTTATTCTATTAAAGTATTCGGTAAAGAATATTCAATTAAATAATGATTAAAAATATAGAATTAGAAAATTTTAGAAAATTTAAAACATTAAACATTAATACTGAATCAAAAATAGTAATATTAACAGGTCCAAATGCGATAGGTAAAACATCAGTATTAGAATCAATATATTTAACTTCAACTTCTAAGAGTCATCGTACTACTGAGTTAAAAGATGTTATAGAAGAAAATAGTGAGTATTCAATAATTAAAATTAATTCTAATAAAAGATTTAAATTAGTTTTATCAAAAGATGGTCGTAAAAGTTTTATTAACGAAAAAGAGTATTCTAAATTAAGTGATTTCATTGGAAATTTAAATGTAATGATGTTTTCACCTTTAGATATAGAGTTAATAACAGGTCAAAAAGGCACTAGGAGACGTTTTTTAGATATAGAGATATCTTTATTAGATAAACTGTATTTAAAAGAAATTACGGCCTATAGAAAGCTTTTAAAAGAAAGAAATGAATTATTAAAACTTTATAAAGAAGAAAATAAATTAATGTTAGATGTTATAACTAATCAATTAATAGAAATTTTAAGTGTTGTAGCTAATAAGCGTATTAGATTTATTAATTTGATTAATGATTATTTAAAAGTGATATCTAACAAATTAGAATGTGAAAGTATTGAATTGAATTATTTACCTACTTATGATTTAAAAAAAATAAATAAATCATTTGAAAATAAATTAGCTTATGATTTAATTTCAAAAACAACTAATATTGGTTTACATCGTGATGATTTTGAAATTAAAATCAATGATAAAGATATTTCATCATTTGGTTCTGAAGGACAAATGAGAAATACTATATTAGCTATTAAATTAGCTATTATGGAAATTTATAAAAAAGAAAATAAAGATATTATTTTATTATTAGATGATGTATTTGCAAGTATAGATCAAAAAAGAATTAATAAAATAATGGAATATATAAAAACAGAAAAACAAACATTTATTACAACAACATCTTTATTTAATATTCCTGATGAATTATTAAAAGAAGCTAAAATAATTAAGTTATAAAGGAGAATCGGAACATGGAAGAAAAAGATTATAAAAATTATGGCGCCGAGAATATTCAAGTTTTAGAAGGGTTAGAAGCAGTACGTAAACGTCCAGGTATGTACATTGGTACAACAGGACCTGCTGGTTTACATCATTTAGTATGGGAAATTGTTGATAACTCTATCGATGAAGCTTTAGCTGGGTTTGCTAGTAAAGTTGATGTAGAAATTTTACCTGGTGATATTATCAGTGTTACTGATGACGGTCGTGGTATGCCTGTAGATATTCACCCTAAGACTGGTAAGAGTGCAGTAGAAACTATTTTTACGGTATTACATGCTGGTGGTAAATTTGACGGTAATTCATATAAAGTGTCTGGTGGTCTACATGGTGTAGGTGCGTCAGTTGTTAATGCTTTATCTGAATGGTTAGAAGTATACGTTAATCGTAATGGTAAACAATACTATCAAAAATTTGAAAGAGGTAAAGTTGTAGCTGATTTAAAAGAAATTGGTACTTCAGAACATACTGGTACTAGAGTAGTATTTAAAGCTGATCCTATTATGTTTACTGAAACTACTGTATATACTTATGAAACTTTACGTGCAAGAATTCAACAATTAGCGTTCTTAAATAAAGGTATTTCTTTAAGTATTAAAGATAAAAGAGTTGAACCAATAGTAGAAAATTTCTATTTCTATGAAGGTGGTATTAAAGAATATGTAGACTTCTTAAATACTGGTAAAAAACTTGTTGCTCCTAAAATTATGTATTGTGAAGATGAAAAAGATAATATTCAAGTAGAAGTAGCGTTACAATACAATGATACTTATACAGGTTTAATCTATTCATTTACTAATAATATTCACACTCATGAAGGTGGTACTCATGAAGAAGGTTTTAGATTAGCATTAACTCGTACAATCAAGAATTATGCTACTACTAATAACTTATTAAAGAAAGATGAAGAATTAAATAATGAAGATGTTAGAGAAGGTTTAGTGGCTATCGTATCAGTTAAACATCCTAACCCTCAATTTGAAGGACAAACAAAAACTAAATTAGGTAATACAGAAGTTAGAGCTATCGTTTCTCAATGTTTAGGTGAAGCGTTAGAACGTCACTTCTTAGAAAATCCACAAGAAGCAAAAGCAGTTATTGAAAAATGTTTATTAGCTTCACGTGCTAGAATTGCGGCTAGAAAAGCTAGAGAAGCTACACGTCGTAAATCACCATTAGATAATTTAAGTTTTGCTTCTAAATTAGCTGACTGTCGTAGTAAAGATCCAGATAAATCAGAACTTTATATAGTCGAAGGGGATTCTGCGGGTGGTTCTGCAAAATCAGGTCGTGATAGTGAATATCAAGCAATCCTTCCATTACGTGGTAAAGTATTAAATGTTCAAAAAGTAAGATTAGAAAGAGCTTTAAGTAATAATGAAATTGTTTCATTAATTCAAGCAATCGGTACAGGTATTGGTGAAGAATTTGATATTAATAAAGCTAGATACAAAAAAATCGTAATCATGACCGATGCCGATGTCGATGGTGAACATATTTGTATTTTATTATTAACGTTCTTCTTCCGTTTTATGCCAGGTTTAATTGAACATGGTTATATCTATGTAGCTAAGCCACCTCTATATAAAGCACAATTTGGTAAAGCTGTAAGATATGCTTATTCAGATGAAGAATTAGAACAATATAAACGTGAATTCCCTGAACGTAAACCTGAAGTACAACGTTACAAAGGTTTAGGTGAAATGGATGCTGAACAATTATGGGATACAACAATGGATCCAACGACTAGAACATTAGTTCAAGTTCATTTAGAAGATGCTAATATCGCAGCTCAAACATTTGAAATGTTAATGGGTGAAGATGTTGAGCCTCGTAAGAATTTTATTCAAGAAAATGCGCAATTTGCAGATAATATTGATATTTAATAGGAGGTAAGAAAGATGGAAAACGAAGTATTAGAAACAGAAGTTGTTGAAGAACAATTTGATAAAGTTGAACAATTAGATATTAATAACAAAGTTAAGAGTTCTTTCTTAAACTATGCGATGTCAGTTATTATCGCTAGAGCATTACCAGATGCAAGAGATGGTTTAAAACCAGTTCAAAGAAGAATCTTATATGGTATGAATGAATTAAAAATTTATTCAAATGTAGCACATAAAAAATCAGCTCGTATCGTTGGGGATGTAATGGGTAAGTATCACCCTCATGGTGACTCATCTATTTATGAAGCCATGGTTCGTATGGCTCAACCATTTAGTTACCGTTATACATTAGTAGATGGTCATGGTAACTTTGGTAACATCGATGGTGATGGTGCAGCTGCGATGCGTTATACAGAAGCACGTATGAGTAAAATCGCTATGGAAATGTTACGTGATATTGATAAAAACACAGTTAATTTTGTTGATAACTATGACGCTACAGAAGTTGAACCAGAAGTATTACCTTCTCGTTTCCCTAACCTTTTAGTTAATGGTACAACAGGGATAGCTGTAGGTATGGCAACAAATATTCCACCACATAACTTAGGTGAAGTTATTGATGGTGTTATTGCTGTTATTCATAATCCTGAAATTACAAGTGAAGAATTAATGGAATATATTCCAGGACCAGACTTCCCAACAGGTGGTATGATTTTAGGTCGTACAGGTTTACGTAACGCCTACACTACTGGTAATGGTTCTATCACATTAAGAAGTAAAACAAAAATTGTTCAACTTAAGAATGGTAAACATGAAATTTTAGTTACTGAAATTCCTTATATGGTTAATAAAACAAGATTAATTGAAAGAATTGCAGAAGTAGCTAAAAACAAGATTGTTGAAGGTATTACAGATTTACGTGATGAATCAGGTAGAAATGGTATTAAAATTGTTATTGAGCTTAGAAAAGATGTTAATCCAGAAGTTATGTTAAATAACTTATATAAATATACTCAACTTCAAACAAGTTATGGTATGAATATGATTTGTTTAGTTAATAACTCACCAAAAGCTATTACATTAAAAGAATCATTAGAAGTATATTTAAAACACCAAATCGAAATTATTACAAGACGTACTCAATTTGAATTAGATAAAGCGTTAGCTCGTATTCATATTTTAGAAGGATATATTATTGCTCAAGATAATATTGAAGAAGTTATTCAAATTATTAGAAATACTACAGATGGAACAGAAAAAGATAAATTAATCGAAAGATTTAATTTAACTGAAATCCAAGCACAAGCAATCCTTGATATGCAATTAAGAAGATTATCAGGATTAAATAGAGAAAAGATTTTAAATGAACATAGAGATTTAAATATTGCTTGTGATGAATACCGTTCAATCTTAGCTGATGAAACTAAGAAAACAGATATCATTGAACAAGAATTAATTGAAATTAAAAATAAATTCTCTGATGATAGAAAATCAGAAATTTCATTAAGTGTAGACTTAAATATTGAAAATGAAGATTTAATTCCAAGAGAAGATGTTGTTATAACTATTACATCAAACGGATATGCTAAACGTATGAAACAAGATGCATATAAAGCACAAAGCCGTGGTGGTGTTGGTATGAGTGGTATTAAAACAAATGAAAATGATGATGTTAAATTTATCATTCCAACTAATACACATGATTACTTAATGTTATTTACTAATAAAGGTAGAGTATACTCAATTAAGGGTTACCAAATTCCTGAAACAAGTAGAACAGCTAAAGGTTTACCATTAGTAAATATTTTATCAATGCAAGAAGATGAAACATTAGCTGCAATAACAAGAATGGATGTTATCGATGACGAAAATTATTTATTCTTTGTTACTAAAAAAGGTGTTGTTAAGAGAACTCAAGTTTCTCAATTTAAACATATTAGAACTAATGGTATTATAGCTATTGGTTTATCAGAAGATGATGAATTATTACAAGTTGCAAGAACTGATGGTAATTGTGAAATTGTATTAGGTGCATCTAATGGTAAAGCTATTCGTTTTAAAGAAACTGATGTTAGATCAATGGGTCGTACAGCTTCAGGTGTAAGAGGTATGTCTATTCCTGATAACGATGAAATTGTTGGTATGGCTGTAATTGATGAAAATGCAAAAGATATTCTTGTTGTTACTGAAAAAGGTTTTGGTAAACGTTCTAATGTAGATGAATATCGTTTACAAGGACGTGGTGGACAAGGTGTTAAAACTGTAAACATTACTGCTAAAAATGGTAAATTAATAGGTTTAAGAAACGTTAGTGAAGATAATGATTTAATTATCACAACAGATAAAGGTATTATTATTCGTATGCATGTATCTGATATTTCACAAACAAGCCGTAACACTCAAGGTGTAATTTTAATTAGATTAAAAGACGAACAACAAATCGCTACAATCGCGGTAGTAGATCGTCAACAAGACCAAATCGATACAGAATTAAATAATATAGAAGAATAATTAAAGGAGCTGTAATAAAAGTTAATATATTTATTACAGCTTTTTTTGTTTTTTAAACAAGGATGTGATGCATTTGAAAAAAATATTTTTAACATTATTCTTTTGTTTATTTTTGTTAACAAGTTGTTTAAATTTAGGTAATTCAACTCCTACAGTAGATGAATCAACACCAACTAATCCAAATATTCCAACTAATGAACAAGGAACCGAAAATAACGATAATAACGAAGATGAAGTTGTTAATACTGGTTTTAAGTTTGGTGATAAAGTAACGGTTGTTAATTCAACAAATATCAATGTAACTGAACAAATTAAAAAACTTACAACAAAAGTAAAAGGTAAAAAGAATGATATATATCAATCTAGTTATCAACAAGGGCTATTAGATTTATTTAATATTAATAATAAAGTAGAAATTGTAATAGATATTAATGAAGAACAATTAAAATATTTAGATATCAATCATGAAAAGAATAACCAAGAAAGTTATCAACTTTGTAATGTAGATATTACTCTTAATAATATAAAATATCATTATGAAAATGTTGGTATTCGTCAAAAAGGTAATACATCTAGAGGAAGTATTATTACAGATGATAAAATAAATTTAAGACATTATAAATTAAGTTTTTGTGAAACTTTTGATGATGAATTTAGAACAGATAAACAAACATTTTCTAAAGAACAATTAGAATATATGAAAGCTAGAACTTTCTATGGCTTAGAAAAATTAGATTTAAGATGGAATCGTAATAGAGATCATTCACATATTAGAGAATATTATGCGTATGAAATGTATAGACAAAACGGTATACTTTCAGCAAGAAGTAATATAATGAATGTTAAATTTAAAATAAATAATAAAACAGAAAACTTAGGTTTGTATTTAGGTATAGAACCTATTGATGGTGATTTTATAAAACGTAATATGGATAAAATTTATGAAGGTGGAGATTTATATAAATTAGGTTGGACAAATCAAGGAGCCACTTTTGATTCAACAGAGTCTAGTTTATTTGGTATTGAAACTCAAAAGAAACATAAAGATGGTTTTAAACAAGAAATGTATCCATATGATTTAAAAACAAATAAATCAACATCATCACACCAATCTATTAAAAGTTTTATTACAATGGTTAAAGGTACTAATAACACTAAAAGTTATGATACTTTTAATCAAATAACACATTATAAATCATTTATTAAATATTTAGCAATTTCATATTTGTTAGGTGACCCTGATGATTTAAGAGGTAATTATAATAATACTTATATTTATTTTGTTCCTGAAATAAATAAAGCTATATTTATTCCAAATGATCACGATAGAACATTTGGTTCTACAGGAGGTACTGGTAACCCAACAGGACATCATGGTGCATCTAATAAACCTTATGATAGTTTAACTGGTTATGGTGGAGAAAATATGTCACCATTATTCACTAAAACAATTTTAAAATCTGGAAATCAAAAGATTAAAGAAGATTATTATAATGAAATTCAAAACATTCTTTCTAATAGTACATTTACATATGAATCTTATTTGAAAGTATATGAAATAGTAAAGAAAACTTATTATAATAATATTTCAATAGGCAAGAATGTTAATGATTCAGCCATTAAATTTAAAATAGAAGATGAAGATAAAAATCTTGATTCTGATTGGAATTTAAATGTAGAAGTTTATATAAATACAAAAAGACAATCAGCTATAGAAGAATAAAGGAGAGATTTAAAAATGATTACAAAAAGAAGTAAATGGAGTTACGCTATTGGTTGTACTGGTAGAGATATGTGTTATACACTTGTTTCTATGTTCTTATTAATTTACATCCAATATACTAACTTAGTAAACGAAAAACAATTCTTAGTTTTATCAGCTATTATTGTTTTATGTAGAGTATGGGATGCCATAAACGATCCTATGATGGGTACGATTATATCAAACACAAAAACAAGATTTGGTAAATATCGTCCATGGGTTTTAATAGGGGCGTTAACTAACGCTGTTGCATTAGTTTTAATGTTTACGTTAAGAGCTGATGTAGCTAATCCAAATGCAGGTTGGATTAATGTGGGTATTGTAGGTGGTTTATATTTCTTATGGGGTATGACATTTACAATGAATGATGTTTCTTATTGGTCACTTCTTCCTAGATTAAGTGAAAACAAAGAAGACAGAGATAAGTTAACTACAATGGTTGCTGTATTTGCGTCAGTTGGTGCGTTTACTGCTGGTGGTTTAGTTCCAATGTTTACAACAGGAAAAGAAGAAGTGGGATACAAGATTTTTGCGATTGTTTTTGCTAGTGTTTTCCTTTTATGTCAATTATTAGTATTTTTCTTCACACATGATAACAAGCAAAATAAATTTATGTTATCAAAAGATGAATTTGATTTAGAACCAAAAGAAAAATCAATTTCTTTAAAAGATATGTTTAAAATCTTAATTAGAAATAAACAATTATTAGTTATGGCTATTATTGTTTTATTCTATACAACAGCTAGTGGTTTTCTAACAGCTTTTGGACAAAATTTCTTTTATTTTAAATTTGGTTATGATGGTAATTTAGTATTTATATTTACTGTTATTTACGCAGTTGGTACTATCGCATCACAATTTATTTTCCCACTATTAACTAAAAAATTTAAACGTGCTCAAATTGTAAAAGTTTCATTAATTATCGCTATGATTGGTTACGCTTTATTCTTTGTTATATCAAATATTCCAATGAATAGTAATTTATGTTTTATCCTTTTATGTGTATTTGGAATATTAGTATTTGCTGGTCAAGGTGTATTCTATATGGCTATGTTAATTATGTTAACTAATACTATTGAATATGATGAATGGAAAACAGGCGAAAGAAATGATGCTGTTACATTTAGTGTTAGACCTTTTATGGTTAAATTAAGTGGAGCAATTCAATATGGAATAGTATCACTTGCTTTAGTAGCTTGTGGTTTATACAATATCACAGAACAAATTGCGGATATTAAATTAGATGTTAGTCAAGGATTAATAGATCCATCATTAGAAATATCAAAGATAGAAGAATTACTAAAAACTGCAACAAATGGTCAAATGTTAGGTTTAAGTATCGCAATGACGTTAGTACCAATAATTTTATTAGCCGCATCTTATATTATTATTAAAAAGAAATATATTATTGATGAAGAATTATACGATAAAATGGTTGCAGAAATTCAAGCAAGAAAGTAGTGAATGAATAATGGAAAATACAAAATGGTTTAAAGATGCCATTATCTATCAAATCTATCCAATAAGTTTTAAAGATAGTAATGATGATGGTATTGGTGATATTAAAGGGATTATTTCTAAATTAGATTATTTAAAAGATTTAGGAATTAACTGTGTTTGGTTAAGTCCTGTATATGAATCACCGATGGATGATAATGGTTATGATATTTCGGATTATTATAAAATTCATCCAATGTTTGGTACGATGGAAGATTTTAAATTAATGGTTGATGAAATGCATAAAAGAGGAATTCGTCTTATTATGGATTTAGTTGCCAACCATACATCTGATGAACATGAATGGTTTAAACAATCTCGCAGCAGTAAAGATAATCCTTATCGCGATTATTATATTTGGAAACAAAAACCTACAAACTGGACAGGTTTCTTTGGTCAAAAAGCATGGGAATATGATGAAACAACAGGTGAATACTATTTACATTTATTTGGTACTAAACAACCAGATGTAAACTGGGAAAATCCAAAAGTTAGAGAAGAATATAAAAAAATAATTAAATTCTATTTAGATATGGGTGTAGATGGATTCCGTTGTGATGTTATTAATCTTATTTCTAAAGATCAAAGATTTAAAAATGGTCATAATCCATTAATATTAGTAGGTAAAAAATATTTCATTAATGGTCCAAGACTTCATGAATATTTACATGAAATAAACAAGGATGTTTTATCAAATTATGATTGTATGACTGTTGGTGAAACAGTATTTACAACACTTGATGATGTTAAATTATTAACAGGTGAAGATAGAGAAGAATTATCAATGGTATTTAATTTTGATCATACAAGTGTTGATAATTATTTAGGTGTTAAATGGTTAATGCGTAAATTTAAATTAAGAAGATTTAAAAAGATATTAGACCATTATCAATACGGATTAGTTAACACAGGTTGGAATTCATTATTCTATGAAAACCACGATCAAAGAAGAAGTGTTGGTAGATTTAATACATCTGATACAGATAAACGTATCGAATCAGCTAAAATGCTTGCTACTACAATGTATTTCTTAAAAGGTACACCTTATATTTATCAAGGTCAAGAAATAGGTATGACTAATATGCAAATTAAAACTTTAGATGATTATGTTGATATTGAAACTAAAGATGTATTAAAAACAATGAACAAATTACCATTAACTAAAAAATATAAAACAAAATCTATTATGAATGGTAGCCGCGATAACTCACGTGTTCCAATGCATTGGGATAGTAGTGAATATGCAGGATTCTCTAATACTAAACCTTGGTTAAAAGTTAATGAAAATAAAGAATTTATTAATGTAGAAGATGCTGTTAAAGATCCTAATTCAATTTATAATTATTTCAAAAAATTAATTCAAATCCATAAAGAACAAGATTTAGTTAAAGATGGTATTTATAAAGATTTATTACCAAAGAATAATAAAATATTTGCCTATGAAAGAAAATTAGACAATAAATTATTATTAGTAATTTCTAACTTTACAAACAAAGAAATTAAATGTAATATTCTTAATAAATATAAAGAATATACTAAACAAGAATTATTAAATAATTATAACGAAATTAAAGAAGGTAAATTATTACCTTATCAATCAGTATTGTTATATTTAGAAAAATAGACAAGCAATTTTTGCTTGTTTATTTATTAAAGAAGGTTCCGAAACAGTATATTTAAACCTATAAAACTTTATAAAACTTAATTTTAACAAAATCTATCAATTTTTAATATGTACAAAATTTTGGACATATAATGTGTTATAATATGCATAGAAGGTGGTGAATTCTATGCGTACTTATAAAGTTATGATACATCCTAATAATAAACAAGCTACTAAGATAAGATATACATTAAATAAATGTATTGAATGTCAAAACATTGTTTATGATTATTTAGATTCATTTATAAAATCTAAAACTAAACTACCTTCATGTGGTGATGTTAGAAAATGGTTCACTAAAGAAAAGAAACTTAAAGATAATGAAGTTATTAATAAAAGAATTAATATGACTAAAAACGAAATGATAGCTAACCATTTAGATACATTATTTTATGATATAAGTAATGATGCCTTAAAACAAATGGTTAAAGATACATATAATTCTTTTATTAGATTCTTTAAGAAATTATCTAAATATCCTAATAGAAAAAGCTATAAAGATAAACATAAATCATTTTATGTAGATCCTTATAAAATAGGATTTACTGATAAAAAAGTTAGATTAGAGAAAATAGCTAACAATCAAAAGTCTAATAGACAAGTATTAAACTGGGTTAATATGGCTGAAAGAAACCGTATTCCATTGAATGTTAAATATTATAATCCTAGAGTAGTTTATGATGGATGTAACTTTTATATAGTAGTAGGTATAGATGAAACTATTACTAATAGAATTAAAAGTGATGATAGAGTTATAGGTATAGATTTAAATAATAAAGAAATAGTTACTTCTGAAAATGTTAGATATACACAGGTAACTAAAACTAAAAAGTATAAAAAGATATTAAAAAGAAAGAAAAGATTACAAAGATCTTTATCAAGAAAATATTTAGTAAGTAATCCAGAAAATAAAAAAAGAGTTCAATTATCTAAAAACTATAGAAAGAATAAATCATTGGTTATTAAATTAGATAAAAGATTAAGAAATCTAAAAGATAATAATCATAATGAAATAATAACAGATATATTATCTAAACCACCTAAGATAATAGTCTTAGAAGATTTACATGTTAAAGAAATGTCTAATAAAGAATCTAGAATAGATAAAGACTATAAAGAAAGACAAGCTTCAAAATATATAACAGAAGCTAGTTATAGAAAGTTTAGATTATTATTAGAAAATAGAGTAAATAAATATGAAACAGCTATAGTAATAGCTAATCAATATTATGCTTCTAGTAAAACATGTAGTGTATGTGGGAATATTCAAGAAATGAAAGTAGATAAAAGAACTTATAAATGTGAAAAATGTGGATTAATACTAGATAGAGATTTAAATGCAGCTGTTAATTTAGCTAATTATATAAATGTAAATTAAAATTATAATAAAGGATAAAATTTGAAACCTAAAATACGCATACGTTTGTGCGGAATTGACGCCTTAGGAGAGTACATATCACTTGATTTAATCATGGCTCGATGAATAAGGAATGAAACAGAAATTCTATAATCTTATAGAGTTTTATAGGTTTTCGAAAACGGAGGTGTTAAATCATGATTAAAATAGGAATAAAAGATTTGGCTACATTTGTATGTCAAACAGGTGATTTAACTACCGAATTTTTTTCTAATAAAGATTTAGAAAACGGAACTAAAGTCCACAAGTTAATTCAATCTAAATATAATGAAGATTCAAAAGCCGAAGTTTATATAAAAAAAGAAATAAATTTTTTAGGAAAAGACATATTATTACATGGTTTTATTGATGGAGTGCTTAATATTAATGATGAACTTATTATTGAAGAAATAAAATCAACTACACAAGAAATAGATGAATTTAATCCAGATCTTAAGAAAGAATATTTAGCTCAATTAAAAGTTTATGGATATTTATATGCATTAGAGAATAATATTGATAGAATACATTTAAGATTAACATATGTATCTATTGTGGATTATAATCACGATAGTATTGATTATTATTTCGATATGGAAGAATTAGAAGAATTTACTTTTGATTTGTTAGAACAATATATGTATTGGTTATCTTTACAAGAAGAAGCTAATATTAAGAAACAACATTCTATTGAAACGGTTAAATTTCCATTTGCTAATATGAGACCTGGTCAAAGAGATATGATGAGGGCTTGTTTTCAAATAATGAATTCAAAAGATATATTATATGTAGTTGCACCTACTGGTATAGGTAAAACAATGGCTACTATGTTTAGTAGTATTAAAACATTAAAAGAAAATGAAAAGTTATTTTATTTAACAGCTAAAGGTAGTGGAAAAAAAGCTCCACTACAAGCTATTAAATTATTAGCTAAACAAGGATTAAAAATAAAAACAATTGTAATTACTGCTAAAAAGAAAATATGTAATGCATGTTTTGGCGCTTGTAGTCCAGATGATTGTCCTTTCGCAAAACAATTCTTTGATAAACTAAGAGAAGCTACATTAGATATATTTGAGAATAATGATATATTTGATGAAGAAACTATACTTTCTACAGCCAATAAATACCAAATATGTGCTTTTGAATTTAGTTTATATTTATCTTATTTTTGTGATATTGTTATTGCTGATTATAATTATGTATTTGATCCTAGAGCACATTTGGTAAGATATTTTGATGATGATACATATACTCCAAAAGTTTTAGTTGATGAGGCACATAATTTAATATCTCGTAGTAAAGATATGTATTCAGCTATGCTTACTGATGAAGATTTAAGAAAATTAAGAAGATTACTTACAGGCTATAAACCATCTATAAGAAATGTAGTTAATAAGGCTATAGAACAATTAGAATCTTATCAAGAAGTTTTAGCGGAAAAAGCTTTACATATTAAAGAAATAAATGATCTTGATTTTGTTGTATACATCAAACAAATAATAAATAGATGTGATGAAATTTTTGAGGAATCTAAAAAATGTAATAAGATAGCTAACAAAGATGAAGTAATGGATATTTATTTTAAATTATTAGAATATTCAGCTATCTCTGATTATTTTGGTCCTACTCATAGATTACTTATAAAAAAAGAAAAGGATATTATTTCTATTCAAATGTTATGTATGGATGCTTCTGATTTTATTTTAAATACAATAGAAGAATCTATAAAATCAATAGTATTCTTTTCGGCAACACTTACACCTTTTAACTATCATAGTAATTTATTAACAAAAGGTAAGGGTAAGTTTTTAGAATTAGAATCACCATTTGATCCTAATAATTTAGATATTATTATAAATAACAGAATATCAACAAAATATAAATCAAGAACAGAATCAGTCGATTATATTATTGAATCTATTGAAACATTAACTAATACTCATAGTGGAAATTACATAGTATTTTTCCCATCATATCAATATATGAATATGGTATTAGAATGTATAGATAATCCTAATTATTTAATAGTTACTCAAAAATCTAAAATGTCAGAAGATGAACGTAATGAAATAATAGAATTATTTAATGATACCACTAAATGTAAGGTAGGATTCTTTGTGATGGGTGGTATATTCTCTGAAGGATTAGATTTTATAGGTGATTCATTAAATGGAGTAATTATAGTAGGAGTAGGTTTACCATTATATTGTGATGAGAATAATCTACTTAAAGAATATTTTGATATTGAATACCAAGATGGTTTTGAATATGCCTACACATATCCAGGCTTTACAAAAGTAGTTCAGGCAGTAGGTAGAGTTATCCGTAGTGAAACTGATAGAGGTGTAGCTATCTTAATAGATGAAAGATTTACTTATTCAAAATATTTAGAATTAATGCCTAAGCATTGGAAAAATAAAAAGGTTATAACTACATCTTATAACCTAAAAAGAGAAATTATAGACTTTTATAATAAAAAATAAAGGGGGGTGAATTTTGTGGGAAACATTGTTAATTATGTAAAGAAATTTGGACATTTATCATTTAAAGATAAACCTTTTAATGATGTAGACGCTTTAATATTAAGTGAACTAGTTTATTTAAATTTTGATGATTTCATTCCTAGTTTAGATGACGATAAAAAGAGTGTTAGATTAATACCTTTACTAACAGATTATAATATTAATAAAATGTGTAAAAAGACATTAGATGATTTTTGGTGTCGTATACTTTTAAAAGAAATAAGACATTCTAATAGATATAAAAATCTTAAACTAAATTATTTTCAAAATCTATTCTTAACTGATCAAATAGAACAATTTTGTGCTGTTACATATGAAATTAATGAGATTATATATGTAGCATTTAGAGGTACAGATGCATCATTACTAGGTTGGTATGAAGATTTTAATATGTTATTAATGGATGCAATTCCTTCACAAAATAGCGCCTCAAGATATTTAAAAGAAGTTGCAAAAAGAAATAATAAAAAGATTATAGTAGGTGGTCATTCTAAAGGTGGAAATCTAGCGGTATATGCATCTTTGTATTGTGAAAAGAAGATTAAAGATAGAATAATAAATATTTATGATTTTGATGGTCCCGGTTTTAACAAGAATATTTTTACAATGCAAGAATATAAAGATATAGAATATAGAATTATAAAAATGACAGTTGAAGAATCATTAATAGGTGTATTAATGTTTCATAGTGAAAGAATGTTATTTGTTAAATCTAGAGGTATAAGTATTTTCCAACATGATATATTTAATTGGAAAATAAAGAAAAACGGAGAATTTAAATTTGTTAAGAATGCTAATTTACAATCTTTAGTATTTAAAAAAGCGGTAGATGAATTTATTAATTCTACTAGTGAAAAAGATAGAGAACTTATTATTAATTTAGTTTTTAAAGTCATAATGGAAAATAAAGAATCTACATTATTTGATGTAGTTTCTAGACCTTTTAGATATTCATTAGGTATAAGTAAAAGATACCGAAAGTTAGAAAAAGGTGAAAAGAAATTATTGAAAAACGGATTAAAAAGATATATAAGAATATATAATAAAACTCTTGTTAATATTCTTAAAAGAAGATTGAGTTTTAAACACATTAAATAGTATATATCTATTTAATTTATATATAAAATATGGTAAAATATTATTATGAAAAAATTATTAAAAATTGTTTTAAAGATGTGTGGATTTATATTACTTTTTATATTAGTTACTGGTATAACAGCGGCTATTTCAAAGAATATATATTCTGAAATTTTAATAAATCAATTTAAATCTAAAGGTGTTTATCAACCTGATTTATCGACTGATGAAGTAAAGATTTATCATGTTGAATCAGATGAAACTAGACCAACAGTTTTAGAAAAAGATGGCTCATTAACACCAGGCAATACTGGTGATATAATCATTAGTTTACATTTACCGTTAGATAATGAATTAATTGGAGGAGTTGTTTCATTTTTTGCTGGTGGACATGCTGGATTAGTATTAGGAGATTATGAAGACCAAAAAGGAACTGCTGATTCAGACTTTTTGTTAGAATCAACAGGTTTTGGAAATGAAACAGATGCGTTCGTTTTTAACAAGAATTATTGGTATGAAGAAGATGTTACACCATTTAATGAAGTTATTGCATTAAGGGTAGATACAACTTTAGAAGAACGTAATAAAGTTCTAGCAAAAGCGATGGCTTTAGTTGGGGAACCCTATAATTATACTTTCTTTTTAAACACTAAAGAAACATCTTACTGTACTGATATAGTAGGAAAAGCTTATAGTGAAATTGGTGTAGATTTAAATAAAGACAAGCTTACAACAAGTGTTTATGATTTATTAATCAGTAATGAAACATATATATCTTACTATTATTATAAAGATAGTAAGGGAGTTAAACATTTTTATTATTTAGTTTAAGGAGGTTGTGTCATGGCGTATGTAGCTTTATATCGTGCGTATAGACCACAAAAGTTTAGTGATGTAGTTGGACAACAACACATTATTAAAACTTTACAAAACGCAATAAAACTTAATAAAGTAGCACATGCATATTTATTTTGCGGTCCAAGAGGTACTGGTAAAACAACATTAGCTAAAATAATGGCTAAAGCCTTAAACTGTGAACATGGACCAAGTATTGAACCGTGTGATGAATGTGAAGTTTGTAAAGGAATTCAAAAGGGTTCAATTACGGATGTAGTAGAAATAGATGCTGCTAGTAATAATGGAGCAGATGATATTCGTGCATTAAGAGATAGTGTAAAATATTTACCTAGTGTTGGTAGATATAAAGTATATATAATAGATGAGGTTCATATGTTATCTAATGCGGCATTTAACGCATTACTTAAAACATTAGAAGAACCACCAAAACATGTGGTGTTCATTCTTGCTACAACTGAACCTTATAAATTACCTAATACTATTTTATCTCGTTGTCAAAGATTTGATTTTCAAGCAATATCAGTAGATGATATTTTAAGAAGATTAAAAATAGTTGCAGAAGCTGAAAATGTTAATATGAGCGAAGAAGCATTCAATCAAATAGCTGCTTCAGCTGAAGGTGGTATGAGAGATGCCTTATCGTTATTTGATCAAACAATCTCATATAGTGTTAATGAACAAATTACTTTAGATGATGTTTTGGCTGTAAGTGGTAATGTATCTTATTTGAAACTTATTGAATTATTAAATAATTGTTTAAATGGTGAAAATACAAGTGCTTTAAAGATTGTTGATTCAATCTTAAAAGAAGGTAAAGAAGTACCAAGAATTATTAATGATTTAATATTACTTTTAAGAGATATATTATTATATAAGAATAATGCGGTATTAGAAGAAAAATTACAATTTAAAAACGCTGAATTTATTAAATTTACTAAAGCTATTCCATCTAAATTAATTTATTCTTGGTTAGACGAATTAAATGATGCAAATAATAATATGAGATTCTCTAACCAAAAAAGAGCTTATTTAGAATTAGCAATTATTAAAATGTGTGATGTTAAACTTAATGAAGAAGTTTCATTAGTTGATAGAGTAGAACAATTAGAAAGTATGGTTAATTCATTATTAGAAAACAGAATGAATGTTATACCAAAGGCTGAACCAAAGAATATTGAAATTAATCTACCAACTAAAGAAGAGTTAGAACAATATACAGAAATTGTAGAAGAACAAATAATTGAAGAACCTGTGTTTGAACAACCGATTGTTAATCAAACACCTGTAATAACGGAAACTAAAGAAGTTGAACAAGTTATTAGTAGTGATGAGGTTCAAATAGAAGAAATAGAACAAATATTAAATACAGCTAACAAACAAAATAAATTAAAACTTCAAGGTGTATTTAAACAAATTGAAGAAGATTACCCAGGAGTATTTATTGCTCAAATAATGGTGGTTGGTGAGGTTGTTGCTGTAAATAGTGATAGATTTATTGTAGTATTAAATGACTTGGGTTATTGTAATAGATTAATGAAATATGAAAATTTCGTTAAATTAATGGAAATATTAAATCAATATCTTCCAGATTTTAAAGATTATATTTGTTTACCAAAGGGTATTTGGAATAAGATTAAGTCAGATTTCTCTAGTAAATATAATCCAAGTAATCCGACAGTTAAACTAGAAAAAATAGCTATTGGTGTCAAAAAAAGAATTGAACCAACCGTAGTTAAAGTAGATGATTTTGAAAAATTAAAACAACAAGTTACAGAATGTTTTGATGAAAATATATTAATAGTGGAGGAATAAAAAAATGAATCAACAAGCAATGATGAGATTAAAGAAAATGCAAAAACAAATGATGGATGCACAAAAACAATTAGAAGAAACAGTATTTACAGGTTCTGCTGGTGGTGGAATGGTAACAGTTCAAGTTAAAGGTACTCATGAAGTATTATCTGTTACAATTGATCCAGATGCGTTAGAATCAAAAGAAGATGTAGAAATGATCCAAGATTCAATTGTTGCTGCATTAAATGATGCAAACAGAAAATTAGAAAGCGAAAGCCAAAAACTTTTAGGCGGATTTGGCGGAGGCTTAGGTGGTTTCGGATTCTAATGAAATATCCTAAGGCTTTAATTAAATTAATTGAAGACTTTTCTATGCTTCCTTCTGTTGGAAAGAAAACAGCTGAAAGATATGCGTTATTTATTTATACTAAAATGTTAGAAGAAGATGTTATTAATTTTTCTAAAGATTTAGTAGATGTTAAACAAAATATTAAAATTTGTAAGTGTTGTGGAAATATTAGTGAAGATGAGCTTTGTAGCATTTGTAGTGATTCTTCACGTAACCAAAAACAAATTTTAGTTGTAGAAACAATTAAAGATTTATTTGTTATTGAAAATGTTAATCAATTTAATGGTGTGTATCATGTTCTTGGTGGTGCAATCAGTTTTTCTAAAGGTATTGGAGTTAATGATTTAAATATTAATTCATTAATTGAAAATGTAAAAAATGGACAAGTAGAAGAAATTATTCTTGCTACAAACGCTACTTTAGAAGGAGAAACAACCGCTAGATACATTAAAGAATTATTAAATGATTATGATGTGAAGATAACAAGAATAGCACATGGTTTACCAGTTGGTGGAGAAATGTCTTATGCAGATGATATGACATTACTTAAAGCTATGGAAGGAAGAAGAGAATATTAATAGATAGATATACATATATTTAATTGGTGATATCCTTGATAAAAACAATTAAATATATAGTAAAGTCATTAATTATTGGAATCTCTTCAATCTTAATATTTAATTTTATAGGGCAATTTTTTAATATATCTTTGCCCTTTAATATTTTATCAATCTTATTAATTGGCTTTTTTAGATTGCCAGGATTTATTATTTTATTAATTGTTTTAATATTGTAGGTGTTAATAGTGAAAGTATCATTTATAAGTATAGATGACGAAAAAAATAAAATAAGTTTTAATACTGAAGTATCGGTTATTGATAATAAATATGTATTTACTGATGTAACAACACCAAATACTACTATTGAAATAGAAGTGTTAGGTGAATGTGTTAGATTAACTAGAACAGGTGACACAACTATGTACATGCTGTATGATACTAATAATATTACTAATGGTAGTTATGAAAATATTGAAGGTTTAGAATTCAATTTTGAAATCAAAACTACCAAAATAGAGATACATAAATCTAAAATTAGAATAGATTATAGTATGATTATGGACAAACAAGTACTATCTAGTCACAAATTATCATTACTATTTAACTAAAACACTTGAATATTTTCAAAAACTTTAGTAAAATATCTAATGACTCAAAAGTTATGGAGGAATTATTATGGAAAACATTTCGCAAATGTCATTATTAGAAGTAGCAATCTTATTAATGGAACAAAAGAAAAACAAACAACCAATCAAAACATTAATTAAAGAAGTATTAGAAATGAAAGGTTTAGATGATTTAGACCACACATTAGCTACACAATTATATATTGACATTACTACAAGTTCGAAATTTGTATATATGGGTGATGGAGAATGGGATTTAAAGATTCGTCAATCATTAGATGAATACGATAAAGACGGTTCTGCATTCAATAGTAAAGATGCATTCGTTGAAGATGAAGAAGATATCAAAGACATCGAAATCGATGAAGAAGAAGAAGTTGATGACGAAGACGATGAATATGATTACGAAGACGACGAAGAATACGATGATGATGAATATGACGATGAAGAAGATGAAGACGATGATTATGAGTATGATGATGAAGATGACTATATCAGCGACGAAATCTTAGCAGACGCAGAAGTATATTCAGAAGACGACTTCAACGAAGATAAGTACAACGACTTAATGGACGATTACGAAGATATGTACGAAGAATAAGAAATACGGCCTCAAAAGGGTTCTCTAAATTCTGATGTATGTTAGAGAGAACTAAACTACAAATATACAATGTATGTGAACTGTAAATTATAGTATATGTCAACTACAAATAAGTATATATGTAAACAACAAATTTTATATGTATGTAAGGGCAGGCTC
>JBGVFV010000076.1:0-8474 GCA_045121295.1 Candidatus Pelethenecus sp. | reverse complement strand
TGCTGAACCACGTGAACAACCCGTCATACATTCTGCTTCATTCCAAAATATATCTAACATTTTATGTGTATTAATAAAATAACTTGAAACAACTGCATCCTTTGCTTCACTAATACCAATTAACTCTTTCATTTCAACATCTAATTGTTTTAAAGTAACATCCCATTCTTCTTTTGGTACACGTTCATATAATCCATTAAATGCTAAATACATTAAATACTCATCATATTCATTATTACTATTTAACATTACGTCAATATATTGGTAATCATGTTCCATTACAAATTGATATACTTCTCTATTATAATACCATTCTTCGGGAATTGGAATTTGTGGAATTGTAACGTGTTGTGCTAAATCGTAAACTTCACATCTGTTCCAAACGTCTACTGTATTTGCAAAACATTGTTCAATGTATGATGTTGGTAAATAGTAAAGTTTTTCTTTAATTTCTTGTTCACTCATAAAGTAAGTTGTAGCGTAGAATGATTCAGTTTCACGACCACCACTTGAATAAGTTTCATCATCTTCATCTGATTTTAAGTATGCTGAATGTACTTGTTTATCTGATTCTTTTAAATAGTGGGCATCAGTAGTAATAATTGCTGGTATACCTTGTGAATAAATCCATCTATTAACAATTTCTTGTTCACTAGTAATAACGTTTCCTTGTTCGTCTAACTCACGTTTATGTGGTTGCATTTCAAGGAAAAAGTTATCCTCACCAAACACATCTTGACACCATTCAATAAAACCTAATGCTGAATCATAATTTTCTTCAAGTATTTTATTTGCTAGGAATCCACCTAAACAAGCAGTACTTGCAATTAAATGACCTGGGTTACTATCAACAACCTCTTCAATAGTTTCATAGAATGTTGGTCTACGTTCAATCCCTTTATACGTAAAACTATTTTCCCATTCTTTAGAAGAAATTTGTTGTAGTTGTTTATGTCCTTCTAAATCCTTTGCAATTAAAATAAAGTGGTAAAACTTAACTGCTTCCTTGTTTTCAACTTTACTATTCATTTCTTCTTTGTCTACTAAATAAATTTCATCACCCAATAGTATTTTATAATCCTCTGGTAACTTACCTTTTGCTTTAAGTTTTTCAACTGTTGTAATTGCTTTCACGTGGTTACCTACATACGCATGGTCAGTTAATGCAAATCCACGTTGTCCTAACGACCATGTATATTCCATCATTTTATCAAGTCTGTTAGTTGAATCACGTAAAGTTAAGTTACTATACTCACTGTGACTATGCAAGTTTACGTATGCCAATATTATCAATCTCCTTTCAAATATATTATAGTATTTCTAGATGAAAAAATCAACCGTAAAAGGTTGATTTTTAAAAGTTTCTTCTTCTATTTCTTCCAGTTGCTACACTAGTCTCAAATGCTACTATTTCAATTTGTGGAAAATCTTTTCCGGCAAAATTATTTACTTTAAATTTTCCAACAACAGTTACATCTATTTTTTTATTTCCTACACTGTTACGACCAATTCCTCTTGTACTATTATTTTCACATACAAATTGTTTATACATTTCTTCTCCAGTAAATGGTCTAACAAAATCAATTTCTTGTCCATTGATGTTGGTTGTAAATTTCATCATCGTTTGTGATTGTCCTAAACGTTGTACATCACCGGTTTCAATTTGTATTCCAGTTATTGCAAATAGCGGCTCTTCCATGCATTTGCCACCCCAGAACTGTTCAAACTTACCAACACGTAAAATATGTTGTGATTTAAGTTTTGCAATATCAAACATAAAATCTACATGCCAAGTAGGTTCAATATCTACTCCGTCTAGTTGTTCATTACACCAATTTTGAAGTAATTCAATATCGTTTCTATTAAAATCAATACCAAATGCATTAGCATGTCCGCTACATTTAATTAAACCACTTTCAGTTAACCAATTATTAAAATCATCAATAGGAAACTTATCATATCCTCTACCACTACCACCATCACCATTTAATAATATTACTGGACGCATATATTGGTGTGCTAATTTATTTGCTATTAATCCGCTATGTCCTGGTAAAATTTTGTCAGTGACATCTATAATTAAAATTTTGTTAGTATCATCAACTAATTCCTGTATTTGTTTATATTCCTTTTTAACTTCGTTATCTTGATGTGACTTAATACTTTTTGCACGTCTAATAATATTTTTTTGTAATGTTTCTACTACTGCTTCTTTATTTGGATTATCTTTTGTTTTACGTTTTGGTTCGTAAATACGTTGTTCTTCAAAGTTGCAAATTGCTTTAAATAAATCGTATCTATCTTCTAGTGTTCCCTCACGGAATATAGCATTCATTAATGGTGCTACATACCAACCAATACTAGTAAAATTACATTGTCCTTTCATCGAATACTCTTGTTCACGTACTATTTCGTTTAACAATAAATTGTTTTTATCAAAGTCTTGCATACCTTGTCTACATAAAGTTCTTGTTTCTAATTCACGTACATCTGCTAAGTCTGCTAATTGTCCTAATGCTACTAATGGTAATAATTCATTTAAGTATTTACAATCCCAACCCATATCAAATTCGTACTGTTGTAAGAACTTATAAACAACACCTACACCAGTCAATGAAGTATTAGGATAATTTCCATCCATGCAATTTATAATTACTGCTGGAGTTTTTGCTTCTTTGTCAAATTCATGGTGGTCAAGAACTAGTATATCAATACCACTTTCCCATAACTCAATATGCTGTTCTACATCACTTGATGAACTATCAGGAGTAATTAATAATTGTACATCTTCTGGTATTCTATTAATAATATCTCTAGTAATTCCATGTTTCTTACCTTCATTACAATCAAAAGTAATTTTTACATTTGGATAATGTTTTTTAATCCAAAGGTACATTACTGCACTAGAAGTACAACCATCAACATCTACATCCATTAATAAATGTATTGGACTTCCATCTTCTAAGTGTTTATAAAATAAATCTAAACCATCGTTCATGTTATTAAAACGGTAAGAGTCAAACAACATTCGACCCTTACCTTCATCTATTTTTAATAATGTTTCTACATCTTCAACGCCACGTAAGTATAATAATTCCTTTAATAATTGTTCATCCGACATTCTGTCAATACTTTTTTTGCACTTCACTGCATATTTCATGTTATCATCCTTTGCCTATATTCCAAATAATTCATTAAAATCTTCATCAACATCTACTATCGTTATCTTTTCTTTTAATAACGTTTCAAATACTTCTTTACCTTTATCACAAGGCGCATCTTTTAAATCTAATAAATTATAAAAGTCAATAACTATATTAACTGTAAAATAATTATTTAGCATTTTAACTATCTTTTTTAGCTTTTTAAAATAGTTAAACATTAAAGTCTGTTCTTTTGTTCCGTTAAACTTTTCATCAAACCATTCAGCACAATATTCTTTATCTAGACATAATGTTATTTCTGAAACCTCTAACTGTAATAACATTTGTATGTGAGTTTGACTTAAATTACTTCCATAAATACCTAGTGCTAATCCATTTCCATCATAGAATGAATTAGCCTTTAAAACTGACTTTTCACCCTCAAACAAAAACACTTTTTTAGTTTTTAATATGTTGTCTTTATTTTCCCATATTCCATATAATGTTGTAGACGTTGGAAATCTATATGTATTTCCTTGAAACATTAAAGGCATATATTTATATCCTTTATCAACTGCCTCTTGTTCAAAGTTACGTACACGAACTCCTATTAACTGTCCTTCAATGTTTCTAACTGGTATAATTGCTTGATTAGTATTATAATTATATCTAATATCAAATATATCTGCTATAATACCATTTATACCCTCATCACACCAACATTGTGGATATTCTAGCGCAAAATTATCTAATACTTTATCATCGTAAACAGTGGCTAATTGTTTAATTTGTTTTTTCTTTCTATTATGTATACTTAAAAACTTTAAATCTAAATTCTCTTGTGGTTTACGTTGGATACCACGTACTTTTTTACGGTACGTAGTATCAACTCCAACTTCTTTACCAACTATCTGTAATGCTTCTACAAATGTAAAACCTGAAAGCTCTTGTAATATATCTATTATGTTTCCTGAAACGTTACACACGTAGCAAAAGAAACATCTACCTATGTCATCTTCTTTTCTAGGCTCATGGTAATAATAAAGTTTTTTAGACGTACTATTGTGACATACACTTTCAAATGCTATTACATTATTATCATAACGTTTATAAGTTGCTCCATACTGTTGTTCCATAATGTGTATAACGTTTTCAGGAGTTAATAATTTCAGTATGTCATTTACTTCCATTTAAACTCCTCCTAATTCTTTTTAAAATTAGGTCGTTTGCGTTTACTAATAACCTCTCCGGTTTCTTCATCTACTTCAAAATCTTGTTCTACAACCTCATCTTTAATATACTTTTTAATATATGTTTCATCAACTTTTTCTAGTACAAAATTCCAACGAGTTGTAAATAAGTTTTCTATTCTCATGTTACCCATGTTTAAGTAACTCCAAACTTTTACCATTACCAATGTTCCACCACGGTTTTTATAAACGTTAAAGCATAAATTAGGTTCTTTACCATAACGTTGAATAATTGGTTCAAGTGCTTTTAATTCCTTAATTGTTGGTCTCATTGTTACAATACCTAAATCTGCACGTGCTTGTAATGATTTAGAACCTTTAATAGCTCCTGAATCACGTATACTTTCATCTCTACGTGCGTCGTTGGCAATTTGTGTATAAGCATGAACATAAATGTCATATTCGTTTGCAATGTTTTTTAATTCAGTTGATAAATGTAATAATACCATATCTTCACGTGCTGCTACACCTTTTGTTAATTGTACGTATTCCGCTGTTAATGTTGGAATTAATTCAATGTAGTCAAATATTAACGCACCAATATTATGTAAAGTTTTATATTCATCAACTTTGTATTCAATAAATGAACACGTATAATCTGGTTCATTTTCTAAGTAAATCTCCGCACGTTTTGCTATTTGTATGGCTTCTAACACACGTTTTTCCTCTGCCTTTGACATTGCTTGTTGACGTATTTTATCCTCTGGTACGCCGCTTATAATAGCCCATATCATAGGTTCAATCTCTTCGTAAAGTTTCATTTCAGTACCAACATATAATACTGGAACAGTTTCACCATATGGATTAGGTTGATAGCTATTTGTTTCGTAATCCCATAAAGTATCACAAGCTAACAAGCAACATTGTGCAATACCCTGACGTGTTTTACCGCAACCTGATTCCCTTGATTCTATTGTCAACATTCCACGTCTACATCCACGACTAATTGTATTTAACACTGGACCACCTGCGTGGTTCCAACCCATTGCTGGTGCTATTTTTAATTCTTCAAATAGTTGTTCTGCATTATCTCCTGACTTACGACTATCTTCTTCTTTTCGTTGTATAAACTTGCTTTTTACTTCAATATTGCGTTTATCAAACTCTTTAATTAAATCATTTAATGGAGTTTCTACAAATCTTGAATACTGTTCATCTAAAACTCTACCATCCGGTTCATTCATATCTAATATATCTGTTACATCTTGTCCTGTCAATAGTTTAGCACGTAAAAAGGCAAACTTACGTACAATATCATAATAATAATTATAATTGTAATCGTCAGTTTCTAATTCTAGTAATTCTAAAATCCATTCAGTTTCGTCTCCAACTTCAAAAAAACGTTTATAAGTTAATTGGTCATGTGTTGCTAAATAGCTTTCAACATCACCTAGTTTAATCTGTTGTAATCCCATTTTTTGTAGGTTTTCAATAACAACGTATAATGCTTTGTGTGTTTTGTTAATAAAATAACTTTCATCTAGTGGTCTTTCTCTACTAACTAGTAAACGTGTATTTTTCAGTAATGCACTTAATACATAACAAGCAGCACGTGCATCATTATATTTTTGTAATGTATCTTTTCTTACTCTTGCCAATCTTCATCATCCTCTTCTTCCCAATCAATTAGCTGGTCTATACTTTTTAACTCTACTGGTTTTTTGTGTGTATAGTTAGTAGCATAAACGGTTACTTTTTGTGGTTCTTCAACATTATCTAAAGTATTGTATACTTCGTCTAACGTATCATAAAACTTTCTAGCTTTTGCTTCATAAAAAGGAAGAATACCTATAGCACCATATTCTTCGTCAATTTCGCGTTGTTCAATTAAATATACGTACTCTAAAATTAATTCTATTTTGTTCCATTCCCATTTGTGTTCGTTTACTAATTTTGTCATCTGTGTCCATTCTGCACTGGTTGGAACTCTGTTAAAAATGTCTTGAAACTTTAAATAGGCAAAATGTTTATCAACTTCTACGGGATTAAATTCATTGCAAAAACATTCGTAGCAATAGTTTTTTCTTTTATATTTTAAACCCTGTATATTATCGTTCTCAACTTTTTTGCCACATATACAACACTGTATCAATTTTCATCACTCCTTTCATTAATATTATAGTATATTTTTAATTGAAAATCAACCTTAAAAGATAAAAAAAGTAAGTCTTACGACTTACTCTTCTAATAGTGCTTCTAAATCTTGGTAAATACTTTGTAACGTTTGCATTTGTGTTTTACTTAAACTATTAATTTGGTCTACTTTATCTAAGTATTTTAATAAAATGTTATCTGCATCTTCTCCTAAATCTTTTGCATCTGCTGCATCTAACATATCAAATACTTTTTCTAATGCTTCTTCAAAACTTAATTCAAATGCTGATTCATACATAATGTTTGCTTCTTTAAATGTTACTAATTCAGCACCCTCAACTTCTGCTTGTTTAACAATACCATCATAAATTGCTTTTTTAACAATGTCTGCATCAAACTCTGGGAAAAAGTTTTGTACGTAAGGGAATCTTGAACGTGCAAAGAAACCTGGTGCGTCTTGTGTTGGTTTATGTTCTGCTAAGTAAGCACTTGATGGAATTACTTCACCGTTTTCATCTACACCATTTCCTTCAATATAAAAAGTAAAGTCTGCTGCATTTTTAATTGGTAATGAAACACGCCATTCAACTTTTAAATCTAAATAATCTTCTGTTTCTTTACTGTATCCAGCATGTCCAATCCAAACTACTGTAAATCCTGATTTACTTAATTTTGTTACTTGTTCTAGTACTTCTTTTTCGTACATTGCCCATCCAGCACCATGTGGAATTTTTTGAATTGTTTCAACGTTTGCTTGGTCACATACATATTGTTTTGCCATCATTGCTGCTACTTCTAATCCATCACATACAACTACAACAGTATGTCCTTTTTCAATTAGTTCTAACATCTTTTTATTTGTTGTAAGTTTACGAACGTGTCCACGAAAATCTGCCCATGTTGAAGTTCTTAAAATGTTACCTTTACTAATTGCATTAGTACCTGCTTCAAAAGGAACAAACAATGTATACTTACTTAATCTTGATGCTTGTTTTGTTTTTCCTAACGAGTTACTACCATAAAAAATAATTTGTTTTCCTGCTAAGTGTGGATTTAATTTTACCTTTGCCACTGATTTACCAAATACCTCTCCAACTAATTCATCAAAGTCAAAATCCATTTCCATTTCGTCTACTTGATTGTTTAATTGTTTTGCCATTAATTTATCTATCCTTTCGTTATTAAAAAATACGCTAGGATTTAATTCCTAGTGCAGTTGAAGGAAATAATTCCTTCAACTTATACTAAAAATTATAGCGTATTAACGGAAGTTTCTTTGTCGTACTCGTCCTTGTTGTTGTGGTGCTTCTTGTTGTTGTGCTGGTGCTGCTTGTTGTCTTGAACTAGCAAATGAACCTCTACCTGCTGGTTGTTGTGGTTGTTGTTGTTTTTCTTCATCTCGTTTATACATTTCTGCAATGTGTGCTTCACGTGCTTGTAATGCTTCATTAATGTCTTCTTCACTGAATGCTTCTCCGTCTTGTAAAATATCTAAACCAACTAATCTATATTCAAATTTACGTTGTCTGTTAGTTTGTACTGTTGCACGTCTACCAAATCCACGTCGTTCTTGTGGTTCTTCTTGTTTTACTTCTTCATCATAGAATCCATGTAATTCTCCAACAAAACTCCAAGAATAACCTTCTACTTCATCAATTGCCTCTAAAATCATTTGTCCTAAATCGTATGGTCCTTCTTCGTCGACACATACTCCAGCAACTACATCTAATTTCATACATCTAATTACTTGGTTATCTTTGCTACCATAAGTATATGGAATTAATAGTTTTAATAATGCTCGTCCAGTTTCTTCTCCATCTTTGTCAACTTCAGGGTCAACACGTTGTACTACACCAGTAATATTAAATTGGTTTCTAAATTGTGGTTCATCTGTTGGTTCTTTAAGTGAAATGCTACCAAATCCTAAATCAACACGAATATTTTCATGTAATTCTCCGTTGCTTACATAATAGTTATCAACAATTTT
>JBGVFV010000075.1:0-46471 GCA_045121295.1 Candidatus Pelethenecus sp. | reverse complement strand
AAAAGCGTATTTTAAACCGATAATTTTCGGAAAAATACGCTTTATTTATTTTATCATTTCCTACATCTGTTTATAGGTCACCCTACAAACTTTTTATAGCTCGATTTTGATTAGTACTACTTATAATTTAAAGTACCTTTTAAATCAAGTCTTCTGTATAGAATATAGATCCACCTACAAATTCTCTTAAAATCGAATTACAAGGTATCCAATTATCAGATATGTCTTTGAAGTACTTTAAGAACTTAATTAAGCGATTAGCTTGAATGAAATACGGACTATCTGTAGGTACTTTTTCAAGTAATGGTAATGCATGTTTTTTCATTACACATAACTCATATGATAATTCAGAATTAAATACAAAGTCAGCAGTAGATTGGTGAGGATATATCCATCTGAATTCTCCTCTTCTAACACTTGACCACATATCAAATGTTCTTTCACATGGAGTGCTTCTAGTTTCATTATCTCTAACCATTCTTCTAAGTAATCTAATATCAGTTATAGAAATTGGATTATGATCATCAATGTGTAATTGAGCTTGTGGAGCTATATAAATTTTGAATTTTAATTCATTATCAATTGAAGGTGTTAACATATCATTTAAAGCATGAATACCTTCAATCATAATTGGTTGATTTGGATTTAATTTAATTGGTTCACCGAAACTTCTTTTTCTTTCTTTAAAACTATAATGTGGTAAAGATACTTCTTCACCTTCAATTAATTTATACATTACTTCATCAAATAATTCTCTATCTAATGAATCAATATGTTCAAAGTCTGGTTTACCAAATTCATCTATTGGAGTACTGTCAGTACCTTCCTTATAGAAATCATCAATACTAATCATTAATGGATCAATTCCTAAACTTCTTAATTGAATTCTTAAGCGATTAGTAAAAGTTGTTTTACCGCTTGAAGAAGGCCCTGCAACGGCGATTAAACGGATTCTATTGATTTCCCTAGCAATTGCTTCACCAAGCTTCGCAAATTGATTATTATGGCGTGTTTCGCATAAATTAATGAATTCTAAAGCTTTACCTTGTTCAATTAATTCATTCATTTGATAAATGTAACTTGCGTTAGTAATATTACCCCATTTATTAGCTTCTCTTAAGGCGTCTTTAAATACTTTTTCATCCTTAAATTCTGGGATTTCTCCATTAGCTTCACTTCTAGGGTATTGAATAATAAATCCAGGTGCATATAACATTAATTTATATGATTTGATAAATCCTGTAGATGGTAACATGTAACCAAACATGTAATTTTTATATCCATCACATTCATACATATGAACTGTATCTTCTTTACGATATTCTAAAATCTTAGCTTTATCGTTAAAACCAACTTCATTATAATAAGCTTTTGCTTCTTCTTTAGATACACTGAATCTTGAAATTGGTAAATCAGCTTCTATAATTTTATCTAATTCAACTTGTATTTTATCTAAATCACCTTGTTGTAATGGTCTATTTAGATTAGTTATAGTAGCAAATATTGATCTAGATACACTATAATTAAATATTATTCTTGCGAATGGATATAAACGCTTTACAGCCATAATAATTAAATATCTAAGTGTTGATTGATAAATAGTAATTGCTTCTCTATCCTTTAATGTTAATAGTTCAATATTAGAATCACCTTGAATTATATAATTTAATTCTCTAATACGATTATTAACTCTAGCAGCTTGATATTGATATTTATCATCTTCAATTAAATCAATAATGCTAGTTTTTTCTTTTACTTCTACTACTTTGTTGTTAATAGTAACTTTCATATCTTTTTCCTCCTTTTATATATTTCAAAAGTAAACTAGTTTAAGGTATGAAGAAAAATAGTTTACTTAATTTTGTTAAACTACATTTTGCCTAGTACATTTAGTTATAAAAACTAGATATGTCTTGAATTTTTATTTTCGTGTCTTCCAGGAAAAAAATTATAGCACAATAAAATTTTAAAATCAATATGTTTAAACAAAACACATTTTATATTCGTATATATCGTTACATCTAATATTGATTACTAGATTTAATTTGAAATAATTTTTTATAACTAATCTAGTAAACTATATGATTATTGAAATTTATTTTCTCTATTATTCATAGTAAGAAACCACTACACACCTGGTTATTAATACTAGATAACTTTTGAAATATTTTTTTACACTTTTGTTTAAAAAAATTAACGAATTGACATGGGTAAATATATTATTTTTCATAACTCGATTTCTTAAAATAAAACACCCATTTTGAGTGTTTTAAATGATTATAGCTATTAAATTGTTATGACTAGAATTCATTAAGCGTTCTAATACATTTTTAATCTTATCTTTAGATTTATCAGGTAATCCTATAATTTTTGATTTCATTGAGTCATTTACTATATCACTAAGTTTCTTACCAAAGAACTCTTTTTCCCACACATCAGATTCTTCGCCATTTTCGTTAAAACTATTCATAAGCATGTTAGATTGATCTAAAGATCCAATTATAGGTGTAAATGAAGCTTCTACATCAACTGCCACTATATGTAGGCATGTAGCCTTTGCAGCTAACTTAACTCCATACATTCCATTTCTTTTTACAACTTCTGGTTTTACCAATTTCATATCTTTTGATTTTGGAATAGATATTCCATAACCAGATTCTTTTGCTTCTAATATAGCTTGATTAATGTCTTCATACATTGAATTAGCATTTTTAGATTTATATAGGTAGCTTACAAAATCTTTTCTGGATTTAATAGCCTCTCCTAATAAATCATCAACAATTTGTTTATATTTTGAATCATCTAAATTTAAAATAATTTTAGCATCTCCTGTTGAAATATCTAATAAATCTAATTTAACTTCACTAAATTGATTTGATAGTTCTAATTCATTACAAATGTTTCTTACATCTTTTATTTTAGTATATTTCATTTCAACATCTTTAATAGCCATCATTATCTCATTTTTAAGCTCTATTTCGTCTCCTAAGACGTTTAAATAGTCAGGCAGCATAATTTCAAGGTCTTTTATAGGAAACTCTTCTAGGGCCTTTAAAATGATATTTTGTACATCTTCTAACACTAAATTTAAAGCTGATAAACATAAAACACTTACTTCATATTTTTCTTCTAATTCTTTAGCTAAATTTTTAGCTTTTTCTGAAGCTGGCTCTTTTGTGTTTAGCACTATAACAAAAGGTTTTCCCATTTGTTTAAGTTTAGGAATTAACTTTTCTTCAACTTCTTCGTATTCTTTTCTATCAAACTCTGTAAAAGAACCATCACTTGTAACATATATACCTAAGTTAGAATGATGATGTATAACTTTTTCTGTACCTATACTAGCAGCCTCTTTAAATGGTATTGGTTCATTATACCAAGGTGTTTTTACTAATCTAGGTTCATCAATAGTACCGTAACCTTCCGCACTACTTAAGATTTCTCCAACACAATCAACTAATCTAATATTCATTACAGTATCATCAACTTTTATTTCCATTGATGTAGAAGGAATAAATTTTGGTTCTACAGTCATAATTTGTTTTCCTTCAGCAGTTTGTGGTAATTCGTCTAAAATCTTATGTTTTAAAAACTCATCATTTATATTAGGTAGTATTAATAATTTAATAAAAGAATTAATTAAAGTTGACTTACCACTTCTACAACTTCCAATAAACCCTAAAAACACATCATTTTTCATCCTATTAGATAGGTTTAATAACGCTTGATCACTCATTGTAATCCTCCTCATATAGTCATAAAAATATATGTTAGAAAAGATAGATATATTCTTTTAGTTTAATATTTTATTAAATTAGGTTATAATTAATTAAATTTAAAGATGGTGGTGAATTTATGAAAATACTATTAATTTATTATACGGGTACGTACAATACAAGATTTTTGTCAAACAAATTAAAAGAAAGATTCATCGAATTAGGTAACTCTGTTGACATGGTTGAAATTAACTGTAATACAGAACTTGTTGACACTTATAGTTATGATTTAATAGGTTTTAGCTATCCTATATATGGATTTAATTCGCCTTTACCGTTTAATAAATATATAAAGAAATTAAAGTTTAAAAAAGAACAAAAGTATTTTATATATAAAAATAGTGGTGAAGTTTTAGGAATGAATAATGCTTCAAGCCGTATATTAATACGTTATATGAAACATCAAAAAGCTAAACTAGTTGGCGAATATCATTATGTTATGCCATATAATATTCATTTTCCATTTGAAGAAGATTTTATAAAAGAAATTTTAAATTATAATGATAAATTAATGGATATTATGTTATATAATCTAGAAAATAATATAATCTTTAAGATAAAAAGTAATATATTTTATAATATAGGAGCATTTTTTGTAGGTATTCAAAAGATAGGTGGAAATATTAATTCATATCTTTATAAAATAGATTACAATAAATGTATTAAATGTAACAAATGTGTAAACACATGCCCACATAATAATATTTACGTTAAAAAAGACAAAATTAAATTTCATCATCATTGTGATATGTGTATGCGTTGTTCATTTTTTTGTCCAACTGACGCAATATCAATAGGATTTTTAAATGGTTGGAAAGTAACTGATTATTATGACTTAAAAGAAATAGAAAATAAAGACCCTTTAAATAAACCTTACATAACAGAAAAATCAAAAGGATTTTATAAATGTTTTTATAAATATTTTAAAAATATAGATGAAATGCATCAAAAAATGGCCAAGTAGTTGGCCATTTTCTTCTTATTCAGTTACTTTTACAAAGTTACGATCTACTTCTACAACAAAATTATATACTGTAGAACCATCATCAATCGCTTCTTTAACAACATTTAAAATTTCTTCTAATGACATTTTAAATTTATAAGGTATAACTATATCAAATAAGATATTAGTATGTGTTGGACCAAAAACAACTCTAAAATCATGGATATTTAAAACTCCATCAATGTTATGAATAGTTTCTGTAATGATTTGTTTTAAACGATTTACTTCTGGATTATCTATTTGAATTGGGTCCATATGGACTGTTAAGTTAACACCAAATTCATTTAACACATTCTTTTCGATATTATCAATTGAATCATGTGTAGCCATTAAATCAGCTTTACTATCCACTTCTACATGTATTGTCATAAAACATTTAGTAGGTCCATACATATGACATACTAAGTCATGAACACCTAAACATACAGGATCTTTTTCGATAAATTCAACTATATTTTTAACATAATCACTATCAGTACTTACACCAATTAAAGGATCAATTGTTTCTTTAATTAAATTAATACCAGCTATTAATATAAATATTGATACTAATATACCCATTACACCATCTAAACTAAATGGTATATCTTTCCAAATTAATAATGCTATATTACCTAATAAAATAACAAATGTTGATATACAATCATTACGACTATCAGCCGCTGTAGCTTCTAAAGCTAATGAATTTATTATTTTACCTACTTTTTTATTAAATATTGATTGCCATAACTTAATAAGTATCGAAATAGATAAAATACCAATTGTTATATATAATGTAACATTTTCTACAACTGATGGTTCATAATTACGTATCTTATCAATTGAAGTCATTAATAAGTTACCACCAACAAATAAAATTAAAATAGATACTATTAAACCAGATATATATTCTATTCTTTGATGCCCATATGGATGTTCATCATCTGCAGGTGAGTTGGCTAATTTAAAACCAACTAATGTAATAACTGATGATCCCATATCACTTAAATTGTTGATACTATCAGCTATAATCGCAATTGAACCACTTAAAATTCCCGCAAATAACTTTATTATAAATAGTACCAAATTAGAGAATACTCCAACAAAACTTGCAAGTTTACCATGATTTTCTCTTACTTTAGGATCTTTTACATTATTATAATCTTTTATAAATATTTTTCTTAAAAAGTTTACCATTTTACTACTCCTTTATACCAAGTTGGTATCTCTAAATTAAAATTATCATACCATTTTAAAGCTTCTTGATACATCTTTAAAGCGGTTTTTACTTCTTCATCACCAAAAGTCATTGCCCAAGGTAAATGGCTTATAATACCTTCTATTGTATAGAATTTTAATATTTTAAAGAAATCTGATGAAATTTTATTATCAAAATAACCATTAATTAATCCAGTTTCAAAATATTCACTTCTTACTACATTCCAATTATAAGGTTTGAATTCATCATATGGATCAGCAATGCTTAGTTTGTCAAAATCAATAACTACTATGGCATTTTCATTAATTAACATATTACCTAAATGGTAATCCCCATGACACAAAACTTGAGGTCTATCTTTCATTAAATGCATATTGTCTTTATAATAGTTTATTAAAAACTCAGAGTTTTCATGTTTAATAGGACAATTAAGATAGGCATCAATTTTACGAATTGATTTAGCTTGATATTTCTCCCACCAACTAGGGCTATTCTTTTCAGTTTTAAATGAATGGATATTTTTAAGCATTTGACCAGTTTGATAGCCTAATCTATATTGTTCCATATCATTAAATTCATAAATCTTTTCTTCAGCTGGTTCTCCTTCAAGGTAGGTTAATAATAAATAAATATTATCATCATCTAAGTAACCAAAATCTTCTACTTTTGGATAATTTAAATTTAAGGATTCTAATGATTTAAGTAATTCATATTGATTAAATCTTTTTTCATAGACATTTATATTTGAAATTCTTAAAATAAACTTATTTTCATTATAATCAGTTAAGATATATTTTTTATCATTAGACCATCCTTTATTTAATGGAACAATGTCTTTGATATTATGCTTTTTTATTATTAAAGTTAAATCCATAATACCACCTCGTACATATGATAAATTATAATATTATTATAAAATTTTTTCAAGTAGAAAAAGGCGTTTACACGCCTTAAATTCTAATAGATATTACCAAATAACAACACGTTTAGATGGTTCAATATACATTTGATCTGATTCTTTTACATCAAATGTATCATACCACTCATTAAAGTTTCTTGGTGGCATATTAGCACGTAAAATACTAGGTCCATGAACATCTAAATTTAATAATAATTGTAAATATTCTTCTTTAGCTTTTAAGCACCATACCTTAGCCCAGTTAGCAAAATATTCTTGGAATGATGAATTAGGTGTATTATTCATAATTTCAATAGTTACTCCCATACCACCATTATCAGCCATATTTTCACTTACAATAAATCTACCATTAACTTTACCCCAAGGTAATTCAATTCCATCAAATTGTTCAACCATTTGTTCAACTTTAGCATTGAATCTAGCCATATCTTCATCTGTCCACCAGTTATTGATATTACCATTTTCATCACATTTAGCACCATTACTATCAAATGCATGACTAATTTCATGACCTATAACAGCACCAATACCACCTAAATTTTCACTTCTAGATTGTTTAATAGAATAGAATGGAGCTTGTAAAATAGCTGCAGGGAATGTAATATCATTTACAAATGGGTCATAACAAGCATTAACCATATGACCTGGCATAGCCCATTTTTCAGGGTTTGTAGGTTGATGTAATTTATCTAATTGATCTTGTAATTTAATACAATCTAATGAATAAATAATATCATATAATGATTCTTCACTATTAAATACTAATTTATCATAAATAGGTAATACTTTATCAGGGTAACCCATTTTAACACCCATTTTAGACAATTTAATAATAGCTTTTTTCTTTGTTTCAGGTCCTAAAATTTCATTATTTTCAATTCTAGATTTATATGTATCAATAATTTGATATACAATTTCAGTAATATCTTTTTTAGCTTCTTCACCAAAGTATTTTTTACCATAATATAAACCAACTGGTTCTGAATATATGTTAGAAGCTAAATTATAAGCAAATTTTTCTAACGGTGTATTAACAGCTACACCTGTAATAGCACGTTGATACATACTACCAATTTCTCTTAATTCTTCTGATAATAAATTACATGAATTAACTACTTCAATAACATAAGCCCAATGCTTATATAATTCTAAATTTTCAACATTTAATACTTTATCAAAAGCTTCTAAATATCTAGGTTCTGCAATTATTACTTTTTCTGGTACTAAACCAAATAAATCATTTAAGATATATTCTAAATCGATTGATGTAATTTTACTAGCAAATTCTTTTGTTTCTACTGGATTATACATTTTAATATATTCAGACCATTCTTCACTAGTTTTAACTAAACCACCTAAAATAGCATCAAATGCTAATGCATCAGCTAAATATTTATCTTGTTCTTCAACTGATAAATCAGTTTTAGCTAAAATCATTTTAGCCATATTTGCCCATATACCTAAAATCATTTCTTTTTGTTGTGCTAATTCAGGTTTATAGTAAGATGCATCTGGTAAAATTACACCTGGACCTTGAATATATACTGTATGACTAGAAGTATCCATCATATCAGTGTCTACAAAAATCTTAATTGGTAATGGTAATCTTTTAAATAATAATGTTTTAAATTTCTTAGTGAATGATTCTAAACTATCAATTTCACTTAAAAAAGCAACATTATTTAATACAGGATTAATACCATCTTTTTCTTTCTTTTCAACATCTTTAATAATTTTATATAACTCAACTGAATTTTTTAAATAATCGTTTGAATATACACCACTATTAGCCATTTCATTATATTCATTAATCATTGTTTTTTCTACATCAATTGCGATTGATTGAAATCCACCAATACATGGTAAATCATCAGGAATGATTAATTCTTCTAATTTTTCTTGATTGACGAAAGTATATAAATCGTCTTGAATTCTTACTTTTTCCATAAAATATCTCCTTTATTAACATTTAAAATTGCTTATAATGTTTTAATTTTACTACAAATCTAATAAAACTACAATATATATTATAATAATTATTTTTTAGATAGACCTCGACCTATAATATAAACTCCAACTAACATTACAACTATAGAAATTCCCATTAAAAATCCAGAAATGAAATCTTTAAAATTAGAACCCACTATTGTATGTGATAATGCTTGTAAACCAAAACCCATTGCCACCATAAAACAACCATATAATGATTTATTATGTTTTTCTAATTCTTGAGTTTTTCTTATTAAATCCATAATTTCTTTTTCATTTAGATCTTTATTTGATTCTTTAGATTCTTCTCCTGTTATTAACTCTTGAATTGTGATATCTAATTCTTTACACAAGCTTTCTATTATAGAATAATCTGGCATACATTTGCCAGTTTCCCATTTAGATATTGTTTTGTTTGAAACACCTAACTTTTGAGCCAACTCTTCTTGTGTAAGATTTTTTTCTTTTCTTTTTAATGTAATAAAATTGCCAATCATAATTTGATTCATCATTATATCCCCCTGTTTCTATATACAAATATAATACTTAATATAATAATAAAAATACACCACCTAATAAGAGAATTTAGGTGGAATTTGTATTTTTAATATAAGAAATACACTTTAAATTAATTCAATCATATTATTTTGAATAATTATAAATATATCATTCATTAAATTTTCATCTACTTCTACAGTTCCATAACATTTTAAATCATTCATAGCATTAAGTAGGAATATAGTAATACTATGACGATTAAGTTCTAATCTATAATTTTTTATATCAAGTGTATAAAAAACAGCACAATTACATCTTATATCACTATTAATTAATACTTTATTGTTTAATGCTTTTTCTAAAGCTTTACTTAATTCTTTGTCTTCTATTATTAAATCATTTTCGTCATTTAATATGATAGATTCTATATTGTCAGCATTAAATGTCATTTTATTATCTATATTTATTGAATCATCAGTTTTCTTACAACTAAACAATAATAATGAAATTAAAATGAAAACTATTATTTTCTTCATACTATCACCACACTTAGATAATACAATTTTAACACTTTATAGATTCTATTAAAAGAAAAAATCAGATATTATTCTGATTTTCTCTATATTATTCATCTATTTTACCAGCTATTATATAAAATAAAGGAATTGTTAAAAATATAACCCATCCTGGATGCCACCAGTCAAATACAGTACCTAAAAATAAGAATACTGCTGCAGCAAAACATGGATATACAAATGCAGAAACTTTTTTAAATTTGATACATTCAAAAATAGATAATATTGCAGGCATTAATACAAATACTATCCAACCTGGATGCCATAAATGTAATAAAGACCCTAACAATAAATATATAATTACTGTAATAATAGGAATCATACCTTCAAATGTATTAATAATTTTTAAAGACTTATTAGTAATAACTGTTTTTTCTTCTTCTAGTTCTTCTGTAATCGTTTCATCTTCATCAATAATAATTTCTTTATTATTTTCAATAATTTCTTCTGTTGATTCATCAGTACTTAATAGTTCATCTAATGATACTCCATAAAGACGAGCTAGACATATTAAATTATCAGTATCAGGTGATGATTCAGCTCTTTCCCATTTACTAACTGCTTGTCGTGATATACCAAGTTCATTTGCAAGTTGTTCTTGAGAATATCCTTTTTCTTTTCTTAATTGTTGTAATCTGTTTGCAATTTCTAAATTCATAATTTGTTACCTCTTTTCTACGCTTTAATTATATGCATCTACCTTAGTTGCCACCACCAATTTTAGTTTGAAAATGCTGCAACTATTGGTTGCATAACCTATTTTTGTAGTTCAAAACGGTATTTTTGAGTAATTTCAGGGTATTTTTCGTGATCTACTTCACTTAAAAACTCTAATTTTGATCTAATCCATGTTTTTTCGTTATCAAGAGATTTATACACTACATATTCTTCTAAAGTTTCACAGTGTAACGCTAGTTCAATAACTTTATAAATATTTCCTTTAAAGTGTTTATATATTCCACCAATGATCAATTCATTCATATATTACTCCTTAATCTTCATAGCTCTCATAGCATTAAGTATAGCAATAACTGCAACCCCTACATCAGCTAAAATAGCCATCCACATATTTGATAATCCAATTGCACTTAATATTAAGACACCTATTTTAATACCTAAAGCAAATATAATGTTTTGTTTAATGATTCTAAGCGTCTTTTTAGCGATTTTTTTACCTTTAATGATACTTGATAAGTCATCATACATTAAAACGATATCAGAGGCTTCTATAGCACTATCTGAGCCTATTCCACCCATAGAAATACCTACATCACTACGCATGATAGCTGGAGCATCATTTATACCGTCACCAATGAAGGATATTATATCACCGTTTTCTTTTTCATTAAATATCTCTTCTAATTTTTCTACTTTTTGATGAGGTAATAAATCACTATAATATTTATTAATACCTAGTTTATTTGATATGTCACTAGCTATAAGATTATTATCGCCAGTTAACATTATAGTCTTATAACCTTTTTTGTTTAAATATTTAATTGTTTCATATGATTTATCCTTAATTGTGTCAGCAACAACTACACTTCCTAAAAACTCATTATTTTTAGATATATAAACTACACTACCTATAGAATCATTAATACTATAATTTATATTATTTTCAATCATAAGATTTTTTGAACCAACTAAATATATATCATCATTTAATGTAGCTTTTAATCCGAATCCACCTAATTCTTCTACAGTAAATCCTTTTATTAATTCACCATCATATCCATTTGCTATACCCTTAGCAATTGGATGATTAGAATTTGATTCAATTGAAGCAGTAATTTTTAATAATTCTTCACTTGATACATTATTTGGTTTGATATCAACAATACTAAATTCACCTGTTGTTATTGTACCAGTCTTATCAAATACAAATGTGTTAGCTTTATTTAGCATTTCTAAATAAGATCCACCTTTAATTAAAATACCATATTTAGAAGCTCCACCTATACCACAGAAAAAGCCTAATGGTACACTTATAACTAAAGCACAAGGACAACTTACTACTAAGAAAGTTAAAGCTCTAAATATCCAATCTTTTAGATCTCCTAAAAAAATAGGTGGTATAAATGCAAGTAATAAAGCTAATCCAACTACTATTGGAGTATAGTATTTTGCAAATTTAGTAATAAAGTTTTCTGATTTAGCTTTTTTACCATAAGCATTTTCTACTAAATCTAAAATCTTAGACACGGTTGAATCAAAGTATTCATTTACTACTTCTATTGTTATAACACCATTAATATTAATACTTCCACTTAAAGCCATGTCTCCTACTTGTATTTCTTTAGGAATAGCTTCACCTGTTAATGCTTTAACATCTAACGATGTAGAACCTTCTACAACAATACCATCAACTGGAACCTTTTCTCCGGCCTTAATTAACAATTTATCGCCTATCATTGCATCTTCTGGTTCTATAACTTCATATGTTCCGTCAGGATTGATTCTAGTTGTATATTCAGCTTTAATATCCATAAGATTAGAAATCGATTTACGTGACTTATTTACAGCGTATTCTTGGAACTGTTCTCCTACTTGATAAAATATCATAACAGCTACTGCTTCTAAATACTCACCAATAACTAATGCACCTATTGTTGCTATAACCATTAAAAAGTTTTCATCCAAAAATTGTCCTCTTTTAATGTTTTTAATAGATTTCCATAAAACATCATATCCAACTATAAAATATGATAATAATGATAAAGGTAATATAATATAGATTTTTAATTCTAATATTATATTAATAATAAATAAAGGTATAAATATTAATAATGAAATTAATACTCTTAATATTCTACTACTTAATTTCATAATTAAATACCTTTATATTGACATTCTGGTAAAACTTTATTAGTTACTTCCTTTATTTTATTAATAACTTCATCATATTTATTATCATCAATATCAAAATTCACTCTTTGAGCCATAAAATTTAACTGTAAACTATTTATACCATCAATTTTTTCTAACGCTCTTTCTAATTTAGCTGCACAATTAGCACAACATACTCCTGTAAATCTAACAATTTTTCTCATAATTAACCCTCCATAACATGTTCTAACGCCATTTTATATATTAATACTATATGTTCATCATTTAAACTATATAATACCTCTTTACCTACCTTACGATTCTTTACTAGTTTAGCATCCTTTAATACTTTTAGCTGATGACTAACTGCAGATTTAGTCATACCTACTACACCACAAATACACATAACACATAATTCATGGTTAAATAACGCTGCTAAAATCTTAGTTCTAGTAGAATCACCAAAAATTTTAAATAAATTAGATACCTTTTCTAAATCTTCTTCTTTAGGTAAATAATTATTTACATCATTTACTAAATGTTGATGTTTATTTTCCATAATTTCACCCTTTCAGTTGAATGTGTGTTCAACTAATTATATTATAGTTGAATAACTGTTCAACTGTCAAGAAAAAAATAAAGACATTTCATTTTTTCTTTGAAATGTCTTAAAATATATTAATTATTTCTTAATCTTCTATCTAGTTTAGTAGCAAGGAAAGTACCTAAAGATTGAATACCTTGAACCAATAACACTAATACAATTACTGCCAAAATCATTACTAAAGTTATATAACGATAATAACCATAAGAGATAGCAATTTTACCTAAACCGCCACCGCCAATAGAACCTGACATTGCTGTGTAACCTAAAATAGTTGTTAAAGCTATTGTAATATTAGAAATTAAAGATGGAACGCTTTCTCTAATATAAACTTTCATAATTATTTGGAATGGACTAGCACCCATACTTAATGCAGCTTCAATTAATGAAGGATTTACTTCTCTTAAACTACTTTCAACTAATCTAGCAATAAATGGGAAAGATGCAATAATTAATGGAATTATTGTAGCAACTGTTCCTACTTCTTTACCGATTATTAATTTTGATAAAGGTAATACTAAAATCATTAAGATTAAGAATGGAATAGATCTAAATATATTAATAATTCCATTTAATATCACCATAATAGGTTTTGGTAATGGTAAAATACCATCTTTATCTCCAACCACCAATAAAACGCCTAATGGTAAACCAATTATTATCGCAAAGAAAGTAGATATAATAGTTGCATATAATGTTTCCCATAAGCCTAGAGGAAATTCTTCAATAAATATATTTAAAGCTTCTGTTAAACTAGTATTAGCTAAAAACATTTTATTCATCCCCCTTATCTACTAATTGAGATAGTACATCTTCTTTATTTACAATTTCAGCTGTAACATCTTCAATATTGCTTAAATATTTATAAACTCTATTAATATCTTCATTTTTATTAACCCCTAGCATCATACTACCATACAATTTATCATTGATAGTTTTAGTTTGAGCATTGAAGATATTTAAGAATATACCTTTTTCTGAAGCTAATTTACTAATAATTGGAGTTGATGTAACTTTAGCACCATTAAATACTAATCTAATTTGATTCCAATCAGTTAAGTCACTCTTATTAGCAACTGCCATTTCAGGATATACTAATCTTTTAGCAGCATCACTTTTAGGTTTAGAGAACACTTCGTTTACTAATCCTACTTCAGCAACAACACCACCATCTAGAATAGCTACTTTATTACAAGCTTCTTCTACAACATTCATTTGATGAGTAATAATTATGACTGTAATTCCTAATTTTTTATTAATTTCTCTAATTAAATCCAATATTTGATGTGTAGTTTTTGGATCTAAAGCACTTGTAGCTTCATCGCATAATAGGATTTTTGGATTTGTAGCTAAAGCACGAGCAATCGCTACTCTTTGTTTTTGACCACCAGATAATTGAGATGGATAAACATTAGCTTTATCTTTTAAACCTACTAAATCTAATAATTCTAAAGCTTTTTGTTTTCTATCATTTTTGTTCATCTTAGTCAGTTTGCCATTTTTATCAACCATTTTAAATAATTCTAATGGCAAACATACATTTGCTAAAACTGAACGTTGTTCAAGAAGATTAAAACCTTGGAAAATCATTGTGATATCACGTCTAGCTTCTCTTAATTCTTTACTAGATAAACCACCAATATCAACACCATCAATAATTACTGATCCTTGTGTTGGCTTTTCTAACATGTTAATGCATCTAACTAATGTAGATTTACCAGCACCACTCATACCGATGATACCATATATATCTCCATCTTCAATTGTTAAACTTACATCATTTAAAGCTTCAACTAAACCATCTTTAGTTTGATAACTTTTACTAAGATTTTTAATCTCAATCATAATTTCACCTACCTTAAAGGATATATTTTAATAATATTATGCTAAATTTTTAAATACATCTAAAGTGTTTGTTTTACCACCGTAAATTCCTAATGGTTCAACATGAATTGCAGATACGGATACTACATTTGTACCATTTTGTGCATTGAAATCAGTCAAATAAGGAACATGTTGGAAATAGTTTGCATCAACTTGTCCTGAATCTACAACCTTATTTGGTTGAACATAGTCATCATATTCAATAATATCTAATTTAATACCTTTAGCTGCTAAAATATTTTTTGCAATTTCTAAAATCTCAGCATGTGGAGTTGGAGATGCAGCAACAGTAATTTTAGAACCATTTAATGATGCATAGTCAATTGAATCACTATATCCATCAGCATCTGGATTAGCTACAACACTAATAACAGCACCATTATATGTTGAAGTAATAAAATCAGCTACTGCTTTTGATTCTAAAGCTACTTTTAAAGCTTGAATTTTAGCTGTATTTTCATTACCACTCTTACAAGCTAAAATATTACTATAAGCACTTGATGAATCTTCAAAAGCTAAAGCATCTTGAATTGGATTTAAACCACCAGCAATTGCATAGTTTGAATTAATAACTGCAAAATCTACAGAATCTAAAATTCTTGGTAATTGTGCAGCTTCTACTTCTTCAATTTTAACGTTATATGGATTTTCAACGATATCACGTACTGTTGCAGTGATACCTACACCTTCAGCTAATTTAATAATTCCATGATTTTCTAATAATTGTAAAGCTCTAGCTTCATTAGTTGTATCGTTAGGAACAGCGATAACATAATCATATTTATTACAAGCAGTTAAGCTAATAATTGTAAAAATTGTAAAAATAATAGTAAATATATTAATAAATGTCTTTTTCATAATTTTTCTCCTTAAATTTCCTATAATATTATAATAATTTTTTTAATGTTTTCAAGTATTAAATTTTTAATTTAATAACACATTCGTGTATTATAGGTATTAATTTGGATTATTTTAACGAATTTCATATAATACACCTCCTAGAAAATAAAAAAATCCCGTCCTAATAAGGACGAGAATTACACCCGTGGTACCAACCTTTTTCACTAATATAAATTAGCCTATTTTCAAGCACTAACATGCTCTATCGCTTTAACGGGCGAAACTCGTTACTACCTTATCTACAAGACTCAGTAATACAACTCCAAGACCATCTTCATTTAACTATATTTATCCTCTTTCACCAAACAAGGACTCTCTTATTAAATAATCATTAAACTACTCTTCTTTTCACAGTCATTTTAAAATATATAACAATTTGATTATACTATATAATAAATAAAAATCAATAATTTTTTTAATTTTTACTCATTATGCGGTAATTCATTAGAAACATTAATATTAAATCTATTATTCTTTAATAAAATTAAAACATAAAATAACGTAGATAATAAAATTACAAAACTTATAATTAAGAATGGCCATCTATAACCAACATATTCAATAGAATATCCAATAACATTACTCATAACAAATTGGAATAACGATTGGAAAACACCTACAATTATACAAGCAGTAGTCGTATTTTCTAAACCTACTAATCTCATAATAATTTTTAAAGCCACAAACAACATCATTCCCCAACCAATACCTCTTATCCAAGTACCAAGCATTAGTACAAAAGTAGGTAATTCAGTAAAGCTAATAATAAACGGTCTTAAAAATAAAATCAAACCAGCAATTAAGAACAATTTATTTAAATTAACATTTCTTTTTAATCTACCTAACGAATAAATAGTAATTATTTCAGTTAAAATAGCTCCAGCATGAATTAATGAATATTGTCCACTTGTTAAACCTTTAACTTTTGTAAATACTAACGATATAAAACTATCAGTCGTAAGTGTTAAATATCCAGTAAAACAGAATGTTAATGCAAACAAAATAAACCACTTATTCTTTATAATGGCTTTATAATTACGTTTTTTCTCTTCTTTATTTTCTAATTTGATTTCAAATCTTTCTAAGAATGTAGTTAAAATACCTGTAATTATAAAGATTGATCCTGATATATAAAATAAAGTTTTAAAACCTAGAAAATCCAATAAAACACCACTTAAAATTAATGCAACAAAATAAGCTGTTGAACCCATAACTCTAATTCTAGAATATTCTTTAGCATATTTATCACACAATTGAGCGGCATATCCATCTAAAATATTGTAATATGGACTGGCTACTACTGCTAACAAACATGTAAGGGCCATGATACCATAAACACTAGAAACATTGCCATATATAATTATCATTACACCCTCTAAAATAGAAAGCAAGAATAACAAAATTCTAGAAACTTTATTATTCTTTACTACTACACTCCAAATAGGGTTTAATATTAAACCTGTTATAGTAGTTAAAGATAATATTGTACCAGTCATACCTTCAGATATACCAATACTAGCTAGATATAAAGCAGGATAAACATAAAATAAAGCATCAGCTAAATATCTTATAAAAAATATGAACTTTGTATAATGATACGAACTAAATCTTTTCAAAATTTATCCTCCTTTTTAAAACTAAAAGGAATACTTTATAAATATTCCTTCATTAATTCTAATATTTTTTCTTTATAGTTTTCTAAATATCTTTTTTTACCAGATGGTACAAAATCATATTTTTCTAAGAAACTATCAAAATTATTGATATGAATAAAATGATATCCTATTGTTTCATCTGGTTGTAAAATTATGTCTTGTTTTTCATCAATTATGTATAAATAATCTTTATAAATCGTTTCTTTAAACACAATTGTACCTAAAGGAATTAAATCACTGTCATTTGCATTAATTCCAGTTTCTTCACATAATTCTCTTTTAGCACCAGCAAGTGCAGTTTCTCCTGCAATTACAGAACCACCAGTGAATTCATAATATAATGGGAAATGTTTATTTGGATGTCTTCTAGTTACTAATAACTTACCTTCTTTTGTAATAGTTATAACTTCTACTACTATATGATATTCACCTTTTTTTAAAGGTTTACCTCTTAAGACCTTATATCCTAGTTTATTTTCATTGATATCATATATATCAAAATATTCCTTATGAATCACTTTAATCACCACACAATCTAATCATCTTTGTTATTTTACATTAATTAATCTATTAAATCAATAACTCTTTAAATAATTTATTATTTATGTTATAATATTTACAGGTGATTACAATGTTTTTATTAAATTTAATCGATCCATTCACAAAACTTACGGGTTTAGAATGGCTTCAAGGCATTAACATATGGTCTATAATTGTTAGACTAGTTATTTCTGTTTTAATTGGAGGAATAATAGGCTTAGAGCGTGCTTTTAAACATAGAGCCGCTGGTTTTAGAACTCATATCTTAGTTTGTGTAGGTGCAACAGTCGCAATGCTTACAAATGAATATATAAATACAGTTACTGGAACAGGAGATGGAGCTAGATTAGGTGCTCAAGTTATTTCAGGTATCGGTTTTTTAGGTGCTGGTACAATAATGTTTACATCTCGTAACCAAGTTAAGGGTTTAACTACCGCAGCTGGTTTATGGGCTTGTGCATGTTTAGGTTTAGCCATTGGTGTAGGATTCTATACTTTAGCTGTTATCGCTTCAATTATTGTTATTGGAGTATTCTCACTTCTTCCAACTATTGAAAAAGGTATGACTCTTAAATCTAAAAGATTCACTATTCATATTGAATTTACATGTAGAGAAAATCTAAGAGAATTTATAACAGCCACTAGAGATTTAGAATTTAAAGTTTTATCAGTTGAATATAATCCTGCATATTCTCATTCTGGATTAAGTGTTTATACAATTGAATTAAGAGTTTTAAACAACAAAAAAATCCCTCATACTAATTATATAGAGGAATTCCAAAAATATTCATATGTTAATTTCGTTGAAGAAATTTTATAAAGGGGCTGTAAAAAAACCTAGATTTTGAAAAAAATCAAATTCTAGGTTTTGCAGCCTTTTTATTTTGCATATTTATAATTATCTTTAGCTTCTTGATTAACAGACTTTTGTTTAATTTTAGAAGCTTTTTTTGATAATCTTTTAGCACTAGGTTTCTTAAATTTTTCGGGTGTAATATTTTGGGGAACCTTCCAATAATCAAATCTAGCGTTCCCATCATAATATTTAAATAACTTTCTAATGTTATATCCTAAACATACTAACATAAATTCTAATGAAACTTTTGCTAATGAGCGTCTTCTAAAACGCTCATATTGAAAATCTTGTTTAATAACACCGAATGCCCCTTCTACTTGAGAAGAACGATTAACTCTCATCTCTATCCCTTCAATTGATAGAAGATTTTCCTCGGCTTCTTGAATGTATTTTTGAAGTTGTAATGTTACTTCAAATATTTTAAAATTTTCATCTTTATTTTTCATAAATCTTTTACAAAACAATGAAAACATACAATTATTACATCCTTCAATTTTATAGAATATTGAATTAGCTTTTTTATGATGCCAAGTAACATCATCACATTTATATCCAATATTTCCATTTAAACATATTATTGTTTCATTATTTGTATCAAGTCTATATTGACTAGGATTTTGTCCAGATACATTGCCTTGCCATGTGAAATATTTTACGAAATTTTTAATATTATGAACGTCTAAATATTTATAATTTTCATAAGAACCATATCCTGCATCAACACATAAAGATTTAGGATAAGAATGGTAAAATTCGTAATGTTTATCTAATAAAAGTGTAAAATCATCTGAATCATGCCTAGATTGAGTTACTAAATATGCAGAAACCAATCCGTTTATAACACTTATTTGTGCGTTATACCCTGCATGCATATTACTACCTAAACCTGAATAATAATCTTCTTTCAAACACATTGCTGTCGCGTCATTATCAGTTTTATAATAAGAGTTTCTATTTGGACCACAAATCCTCTCTTTCTCCTCATATTCTAAACTCTTTTGTAAATATTCAACTAATAAGTCATAATTTTTAATATGTTTTTTGTTTGATTTATTTGTTAGATCCAAGTTTTTTAAAATGTCATTTAATTCAAGTAATTTATTAGCTATTTCCTGAGAACTTATCATACCTGTTTTAGGTAATCCTCTAATTAAATTATATTCAAATAATAAATCTCTAACTTTATCACAAAGTTTTAAATGAAATTTCGTTGGTTTCCATACAAATTTATATTTGTTTGCGTTAGCTTCAAACTTAGATCCATCTAGATACATTTTATCCATTTTTAAATTACATTCATCAAAAATGACCTTTGTAATTAATGAAAAGAATTTACCTGCATTAGGTAATATATAATCATTTATAAAATTACCTAAAGTCATATGACTAGGCCTTTCATCTTGCATAATATAAATACAACGTAAATCAAATCTACAGCTGTCTTCAATGTCTCTTAGTGTACCTTTCCCAAAACTAAAATTAAACAAAATTAATGCTAACATATTGTATGGGTTATGTGATGGTCTTCCTCCTTTATCAGTATTATTTTTTTGCTTTTCTTTCAGTAAGCTATTAAGTAAATCACAAGCTCCTGATCTATCTAATAATGCTAAAAATTTGTCTATTTTTTGTGATTGCTCCACATTACTAGTGTAGCAGTCTACAAAAAATGTTTTTCTTATGGTATAATATCCCATGTAAAATGTTTGTAGTCCAACAATATTTTACCATAAAGACGGCTCCGGGTTCGATTCCCCGAGCGTTTTTTGCTTTTATAGACAAAAAAAGGACTGTAAAAGTCCTAAATTTGTTTTTTTCAAAACCTAGGTTTTTTTACAGCCTCTTATTCTTTTTCTAAAAATTGTTTAATTTCACAAACATACATTCTATGCATATCACCATTAGGATAATAACGATCTATTATTTCTTTTGGTAACGATTCATAAGGTATATCTACATGATATAATTTCTTCATTTTAAAACAATAATCTGACTCAGTTATATATGCACCATCAAAATCAGGGTCATATGTGTAATGTAATCCAGCTTCACTCACTTTATCAGAATCTCTACCTGAAACTCTACCAATTAATCCTTTTGCTTGTTTATAATCATCTGATAAAAATGATATAGTTACACTTTCTGATTTTTCTAAAAACTCAAAACTATATCTAGAATGTCTAACAAAAATGTAAGCTACATTCTTACCCCAAATAACACCAAAACCGCCCCATGAAACTGTTAAACAGTTAAACCCTGTTGTTTTATCACCAGCAGTAACAATACCCCATTTATTACCTAATTCACTAAATACATTTAAATTATAACTTGTAATATTCTTTTTTAACATTTAAATCACCCCAACATAATTACTATAAATGAAAATAAATTATTTATCATATGAACAAACCATACAACGTAAAAGTTTTTATTAGATTTATGATAAATTAAACATAATAAAATAGCACTAACAAAATAAGGAATACATAGTAATAACCAATTACCTATATTATCAATTGGTGTAGAAATCATATGAGGTACTACAAATACAATTGTAGAAACCAAATATGAAATTAATACATGTTTTTTTTCTAATAATTTAAATATAGCTTTTCTATAAACTAATTCTTCTACAAATGGCGCAAATACTACTACCGCAAAGAAAATAGGTAAAGCACCACCTTGATTAATCATTCCAACAATCATGTTTTGATTATCAGATTCTCCTACGAAGCTCGCAACTACATTACTAACTAATATTGAAATACCCCAAAATAAAACTGCAGAAATACCCGCAAAAAGGCCATAGAAAAGCTTTTTATTCTTTACTGATATAAAATCACTAACTAAAGAATCTCTCATAAAAAAGCCTACTACAACAAATGATACAAGATAAGTCAAAAAATTAGTATAAGTATTAACATTATAATAAACAGGTTTTTGAGTATTAGTTAACGATTCTTCTTTCATCTGTAAGATGGTAAGTACTTCAAAAAAAGAATGATTTTTATCAAATATACTTATAATTAAAGTTATAAAAATCATTAACAAACTACTAACTCCCAAATAAATTATTAAATAACTAAATAAACCTTTTTTAACAGAAGGTCTAAAAAAAGGTTCATGATACCACTTTAACATTTTAACACTCCTAAACTATTTATATATTTTAATTTCTTGAGCTATTATTTATTTTTTTCTGGAAAAATAATTTTAAAGATAAAAAAGAAAACTACCATTGATAATCCACCAGTGATAAATGTTTTTAATAAATCTGTTATAGCTTTTTCACCTGTGATCAAGTGAGAGAATATTGGACCTATAAAACCCCATACAGCATTAACTAATATAGAAATTAAAACCCATCCAATAAAATACCATATAGCTTGAATTAACGGATTACCATCTGATTTAAATGTAATATTTCTTTGTAGAGGGAAGTTTATACATTGTGCAGTAAAAACAGCGATTTCAAATGCAATAAAATTTCCTAAGCCTCCACCAATTTGAACTATTCCATCAACATATTTAACTGGTTCATTAAATATACCAAATAACATTGGGGTTCCATCTGACCATGTCCATAATGTGATTTCAGGCCAAATAAATTCAATACCAGCTAATCTTTTACCAAATAAATTAGGTAAGAATAACATAACTAAATATTGCCAAATAGTTACACCATTTGAAAATATTAAGAAAAATACAATTTGATATACTAATTTAGCTAATGAGGGATTAGAACATTTAAATTTGTTCCATCCTTTTACAAAATGTTGACAAAACTTAGATTGACCTAAGTTAAACCAAAATTTTGATTTATTTTTATCATTTAATTCTTTTTCTTTAGCTTGAACTTTTAAATTGTGTTCTTCTTCCCATTTTTTATATTTTTCATCTGCTATTATTTTCTTTTCTAACTTCTTATTATCTAGATAGGCTTTTCTTTCTACCTTTGACATATTTTTAAGAAATTGTTTTTCTTCGATTTTTTGTTGTTTTAAAATCTTTTTATTATCCATTTTAACCACCAACTTAAAAAGACTTTTGTAGTATTAATTATATCAAAATAGTAAACAAAATAAAAGACCTTATGAATATTCATAAAGTCTATATAAATTATTTTTTTGGTCTAAAAATAAAGGCAAATAATACGGCTAAAAATATGGTAAATGCAATTCCTCCACCAGTTTTATCAAAAATACCTGTTAGAATACCAATATACCCAACTTCACTTGCTTTATCTAATGAAGCATGAACTAATGAATGACCAAAATTAGTAATTGGTAATAACGCTCCTGCCCCAAATTTATCTATAAGTTTATCATAAAAACCATTAAAATCTAATAATGTTCCTAAACACACAAACAAAACTGTCATATGACCAGTAGTTAATCTAGTAAAACCTTTTATTAATTCTGCAAGTCCACAAATGGCTCCACCTATTAAAAAAGCATAAATATATGTCATTTTTCACACTCCAAACTAATAGTATGTGCTATACAAGGTAAACTGTTCTTTTGATTCATCATTGTCGGATTCATTAATGCACCAGTTCCACAAATCAATACCTTTTTATATTTACCATTTAACATACATTTATAAATATAACCTAATGTAACTGCCGCTACTGTTCCTGGTCCACTTCCACCAGCAAAGACATCTTGTTCTTCTCTATCATATAACATTAACCCTGCGTCATTATAATTTGTTAAAATCCCATATTCCTCTTCTAGTGCCTGTTTCACAAGCTTAGAACCAAAATATGATAAATCACCTGTAATTATCAGATCATAGTAATCTGGATTGATATTATTTACTTTAAAATGATATAACAGTGTTTCTATAGCTGCAGGAGCCATAGCTCTACCAAAATCTGTCGGATCATCAAAACCTATATCTATAACTTTTCCTATTGTAAAATTTGTAACTTTAACTAAATTATAGTTATTAGACATAAGACAACTAGCACCTACAGTTGATGTGAATGTTTGTGTTTCTTCCTTATTTCCACCATATTCAACTGGATTTCTAAATTGTCTTTCAGCAGATTGATTATGACTTGATGTAAATGCAATAACCTTTTTAACATCTTCATTTTGTAAACAAATTGCTGATATTCCTAAAGCTAATACAATTGTTGAACAAGCTGAATAAATACCAATATAGCTAATTAAAAAACTTCTTAAAGAATAACTAGATGTCGTTAATTGATTAGATAATTCCCCACCTATTATTAAATTTATATCTTTTGAATCTAATTCATTGCGTTCTAAAAGAATATCAATAGATTTTTTTAAAATGTCTATTTCACTATTTTCAAAAGATGAATCCTTACATTCATCTATTGAATCAAAATAACTACCAAGTGGTCCTTTACCTTCTAAACCACCAACTACTACACTTGTATCATTAATATAAACATCCTTAAATTTGAAATTCATATTAAACCAACCCAATATCTAATACTAGCAACTATTAACGCACTTACTACTCCTAAAACTATAACACTACCTGCAAGTTTTAAAGCATTTGATCCTATGCCTAATACTATTCCTTCTTTATGATATTCAATTGCAGAAGAAATAGTCGCATTTGAAAATCCCGTAATAGGTATAGAAAAACCACTTTTAAAAATTTGTCCTAATTTATCATATACTCCAAAACCAGTTAAGATAGCTGACATAAATATCATAATTAAAGACAAATATAAAGGATTATCTTGTGGAGTTTCTTTATTAAAATAATTAAGTATATTAAGAATTATTTGTCCTACTAATGATATTAATCCACCACCTAAAAAAGCAAAAATAAAGCTTTTTGTCATTTGCTTATAGTCTTTTTCAATTTTTGTTAAATCTTTATAATATTTTCTTTCCTTTTCCAAAATATCACCAACTATATTATGGAACGATTATCTATAAACTATTACCATTTTTTTTCAAAATATACTTCAGTACCCTTACCAATATTACTGTTAACTACTAGCAAATCTGTAAACAACTCCATAATTGTAAATCCTAAACCACTTCTTTCTTCATCTTTCTTTGTTGAATATAATGGTTCTTTTGCTTTTTCAATATCTTCAATACCTTTACCCATATCCTTAATTATACAACTTATTTTTTCTTCATCTAAAACAACAAAAACTTCTATTTCTTTTGATTCATCTGATTCATAACCATGAACTACACAATTAGTTACAATTTCACTTATTACTGTTTTTAGTTCATTAATAAACGTTAATGTTGGATTTTTATCTAAAATTAAACTAGATATAACATTTCTTATCAATCCTATATTTTCTTTTTTAGATGTAAACTTCATAAAAATTTCATTTCCCATAATTTTCTCCCTAATCATCTAATGTAATTAAAACTGCCTCTTCCGTATCTCTGATTTTACATATTTTTGCTAAACCAGATACATAAACTAATTTCTCAATTTTAGGATTAATTTGGCAAATTGTAATATCACCATCTTTATACTTCAATTGATGATATCTTCCAATAATAAAACCAATTCCAGATGAATCTAAAAAAGTAAGTTCTTTCATATTTATGATTAAATGATTAATCTTATAGCTATCAATATAACTTGATATCTTAATTCTTAAATCACAAACACTTATCTCATCTAATTCACCTTTTAACCTTAAAATTAAAATATCTTTTTTAAAATATACCCCTACTGTTAAACTCAAATCTATCACCAGCGTCATTATAAACCACAAATGAATAAAATAAACATATTCGACAAAACATATCAATTATTTCGTAACTGATTAAACGACAAAAAAAGCTAAAGCATTTAGCTTTAGCTTAAACTTTTAATATTTTACTTTTTGTTATGATATTTATCGATAATGTTTCTAGCAACCCATACACCATTAGCGCCTGCTTGAGCTAAACCACGAGTAATACCAGCACCATCTCCACCTACATATAAACCATTAACTTTAGTTTCAAAATATTCATTAGTTAAAGGTCTTGCAGAATAGAATTTAGCTTCAACACCATAGAATAATGTATGTTCATTAGCAATACCTGGAGTTACGTGATCTAATGCCTCAATCATTTCAATTAATGATTTCATTGTATTATATGGTAACACTAATCCTAAATCACCAGGAACAGCTTCTTTTAATGTTGGACGAACGAAACCTTCATCTAAACGTTTTTGAGTAGTTCTTCTACCTCTAACAATATCACCATATCGTTGAACAATTACAGAACCACAAGATAATTGATTTGCAAGTTGAGAAACCTCATGAGCATATTCATTTGGTTTATCAAATGGTTCAGAGAATTTATGAGATACTAATAATGCAAAGTTAGTATTATCACTACCCATATTAGGATCTGCATATGCATGACCATTAGCTAAAATAGTACCACTATGGTTTTCTACTACTACGTGACCAGAAGGATTTGAACAGAATGTTCTAACTACTGTACCAACTGATGTACGGAAAATAAATTTACCTTCATATAAGTTTTTATTAATTTCTTCCATAATTACATCATTTGTTTCAACACGAACCCCAACGTCAACTTGGTTATGAGATAAACCAACTCCATGTTTTTCACACATAGATTTTAACCATGTAGAACCATCTCTACCTACAGCTAAGAATACTTGTTTACAATCGATTCTTTCTTCACCAATCATAATACCTTTAATCTTATTGTTTTCTACAATAATATCAGTTACTTCTGTTTTATAACGCATATCAATCCACTTATCTAAATCATCATAGATTTTAGCCATGATTTTAAGGTTATTTTCAGTACCTAAATGTCTAACTTTAGCACGTAAAAGTTTTAAACCTACAGCGTAACCACGTTTTTCAATTTCTCTAACTTTTTCAGTAGTTGGATCAGTAATTTGAGTAGGCGCACCATATTTTAAATTGATTGAGTCTACATATTTAATTAAATCTTCAACTAAATTTGGTTCTAAATAATCAGTCATCCAACCACCAAATTCACTAGTAATATTAAACTTACCATCTGAATAAGCACCTGCACCACCAAAACCATTAGTAATGCTACAAGCTGGGTTACAACCGTTTTTACCTTTTTTGTTAATTGGACATTTCTTAATCTTATGTTGTAAAACAGGACAATTACGATTATAAATATCGTGACCCTTATCAACTAATAAAACTTTTAATTCAGGGCTTTTTTCATGTAATTCATAAGCTGCAAAAATACCTGCAGGACCTGCCCCAACAATAACAACATCATACTTACTCATATTAAACACTCCTACTTAAATCTATGTTTTTTTTGAATTTTCTTAATACAGAAAATCATACTTACAAATAATGCGACAACTAAAAATATAATACCAATTTTCCAGTTATCACCTTTACTATAGGTTTCTCTCATTCCTATTAACAAAAATTCTGAATTCAAACTTGAAATAGAAAAACTAATAACACCGTTTGAACGATTTGAATTAACCTTAGAAATGCCACTAGTAGAATATTCATATACTTCTAATACATCACTACTATTTAATTCTTCAGATAAATTAATTTCAACAATAATTTCATCATTAATATTTAAAACATTATTATTTTCATCATACAATGTTAGTTTAAAACCATTTTTAACTTCACGATAAGAACCTAAATTAGATAAATCTAAATCTTTATATTCTTCGCTTTCAATCTCTATATGTTTTAAATGTCCATAAGGATTAAATCCATATAAATCTGATCTGATTTTACATTCTCCATCATCACAAACTAATTCTCTTTTATTAATAGTAAGAATAGCTTTCATTTCTGGAATTTCATTATAATATGGATGTCCTTTAAAAACAGCTGTAACTTCATATATACCAGGTTCTACTCTTTCATTTCCAGTATAACTTACTTCTACACCTTCTGGTATATTGTTAGCATAAATTGAGTGAGCTTTATTATCATAAACAATAGTTGTATCTTTAAAAGATAAATTAGAAGTATTGTATTTACCTCTTACTATTGTCCAACAATGACTTTCAAATTTATCTGGATCATATCCAGTAAGAAAATATTTTGAATTATCATAATTTAAAATAGCTCTTGCAAAATACGTTCCAACTTCTTTAAAAGAATTATTTTCATATGTAATTGTAATGTTTGAAGGAACATTAACTAACTCTACTGTTTTAATTGTATCATCATATACAAATTCTATAGCATTCCACTCCATACCTGAAACATTTATAGATTGTTTAGTTTCAGCAGATACTGTAAATGACAACAAAAAAAGACTAGTAAAAACAGTTAACAACTTAAAAAATCTAGTCATACCAATCTCACCGTATATATTTTATCATATAATAAATTTTTTTAAAAGATTTTAAAAACTATAAACTAGATTTTTTTTTATAATTGTGTTATAATTTAAATATAAACACGATGCATTAATAAAAAAAGGGGTGAATAGTATGTATAAAATTGGAGATTACGTAGTTCATAACGGACATGGAGTATGTACTATTCTTGACGAAACATACAACCAAACCCTAAATAAAGAATTTTATAAGCTTGAAACTGTTCATAATAAAATGTCTATTATGATGCCTAAAGATAAAACTTATGAATTCTTAAGACCTATTCTTTCTAAAGAAGAGATAATTAAACATATTAATGAAGGTTCTAATTTATCTAATGAATACAATAAAGATAATAAGGAAAGAAAAAATGAATTCCAAGAATTAGTTACTTCTAATAATGTTATTGATACTATTCAGTTATTAAGATATTTATATCAACTTGCTATAGACAAAAAGAAAGAAAAGAAATCTCTAGGTTCATTTGATTCTCAATTCCTTCAACAAGCTGAACGTAAATTATTTAATGAATTAGCTATTGCAGCTAATATTTCTAAGGAAGAAGCTCATAATTATATAATTAATATCTTAAAAAACAATGATGAAGAATAAAAGCTCGAAAGAGCTTTTTTATTTATAAAAATTAAAAAAGTACTCTTTCGAGTACTTGATTAATTAGTTTTTCTTAGGAAGTGGTTTTAAGAATACTACGTTTTCAACTACAGCTTCTGCTGGTTTTTTGTTTGCTAAAGCTTCTTTAGCAATGTTACATAAATTCGCAAAACCTTCTGCATCATATACAGCCATTTCAGCTAACATTTTTCTGTTGATTGCGATATTAGCTAAAGCTAAACCGTTAATGAATCTTGAATATTTCATATCATTTAATTGACAAGCTGCATTAATACGGCTGATCCATAATTTTCTGAAATCTCTCTTACGATTTTTTCTATCTCTGTATGCATATACATAAGATTTCATTACTTGTTGCTTAGCAACTTTAAATAAAGCATGTTTTGAGCCATAGAAACCTTTAGCTAACTTTAAAACTGCTTTACGTCTTCTTCTAGTTACATATCCACCTTTAACTCTTGGCATCTTTCTTTACCTCCTAATTACATTGATGAGATTAATGATTTAATACGTTTTTCATCTGATGGATGTACTAAACCACTCTTTGATAAATTTTTGTTTTGTTTGTGAGACTTGTTAGTCTTTAAGTGGCCTGTGTATGAATGACCACGTTTGATTTTACCGCTACCAGTAACTTTAATTCTTTTCTTTAAACCGCTATGTGTTTTTTGTTTTGGCATTTTACTTTACTCCTTTTTCTTTATTAGTTTTTGGTGCTATAACAGCAAATAATGTTCTACCTTCTAATCTGATTTGTGATTCGATTGTAGAAACTTCTGACAAGTCTTGAACGAAACGTTCAATAACTTCTTTACCTAAATCTTGATGAACGATCATACGGCCGAAGAATCTTAATGATACTTTAACCTTATTACCTTTTTCAAGAATAGATTTAGCTTTACGAGCCTTTGTATCGAAATCGTGTTTCTCAATTGTTGGAGAAAGTTGGATTTCTTGTACTACTACAACTTTTTGATTCTTTTTCATTTCCTTAAGTTTCTTTTGTTGTTCGAAACGGAAACGAGAATAATCCATCAATTTTGCAACTGGCGGATTTCCTTCAGGTGAAACTAAAACTAAGTCTAAGTTATGATTGTCAGCTGCATCTAAAGCTGCTTGACGTGATAACACACCTAATTTTTCACCTTTATCAGTGATTACTAACATCTCTTTGCATCTAATTTGATCATTAATCAAAGTATCAGCTGTTTTCTTTTGTTTATTTATAATAATCCACCTCCATGTAGTAAAAAATAAAAGGGACGTAAACGCCCCTAAACATATCAAAGTAAATTTATATTACAAGTGACTTTTTGCCTACCAATTAATCAATCAGGCGAGAAACGGGCGTTTCTTCTTTCCACATATTTATTTTCCTTGAATATAATACCACTAAAATGATAGTATGTCAACACTTTTTTTATATTTATGAATAAAATAAAGAAAAACTACCACTTGGGTAGTTAGTTCTTATTTCTTTTCAACATCTTTAGTTGTAGAATATTTAGCAGCTGTAGCTTTACCGTTAAGGATAGTAACAATTAAACATTCAACATCTTCTTCAGAATCAATAATTTCTTGGAATTCTTCTTTTGTTGTTACACCTTTAACAGCGTAAACTGCACCATTAGTTGAACCTAAAACAGTAACAGTCCAGTCTTGAGCTTCATCACCTAAAGCTTTCATAACTTCTTCATAAGTATAATGTTCTTTGTTTGAAGCAGCTTCATTTACCTTATCAGCATATGATTGGCCAACATTTGAACAACCAACTAAACCTACCATAGCAAATACTAATGCGAAAAATACAAATAATTTTTTCATTTTTTAATCTCCTCCGTCTCTTATCTTTATTTTTATTATACATCTATAAACTATTTTTTTCAAATAAATCTTAACAAATATCTTTTTTTTCAAATAATATTAAGATTACCAAATAACATAAAATATTAAAAATTAAAAAGATAGGTACATTTAAATTTAATTTATAATTATTAGTACTATTTATTTCTATAAGAGGAAAAAACATATAAATATATATTTTTAAGTTTTCAATTTTTGATAAGATATTAGTTATAAAACTAAACAAGAATATGAAAATAGTAACAAAGAAATTATTTATTATTATACTTAATAACTCTCCTATTAATATTAATTGAATAAAATATAACATTAAATAACCGAAAATTAACAAATCTTTAATAGTAAATACAAAATTAGAATAAAATATAACACCTAATAAATACATTAAACAAAATTCAAATAAAAATATAAATAGTATTAATATAATATTAGTTATTATTTTAGAAGAAATAAGCTTACTCCTTTTAACATGAGAGATAAACATCGGATCAAAACTGCTAATACTATTAATCTCATTCCCTATAAGAGCCGCAATTACAACACTATTTATTATATTTATAATATATATAGATTGATCCAAATAATTAATATGATAAAATGCTGTATTTTCTAAATATTCAGCTTTATTTAATGGTAAACCTAAATTAACACATAAAACTATTATCAATAATATAGATAATAGACCTATAATAATTAAAAATGACTTATTTAAATGATAAGCTAAATATAACTTAATTAATCTTAGTTTTTCTCTTTTTCTCATTACATACACCATCTTCAAACTTATATATATTTGGTTTAAGATCACTGTATAAATTCTTTTTATGAGTACTAATTACAATAGTCTTACCTTTAGATACTAATTCTTTTAAATCTTCAATAAATAAACTAATACTTTCGTTATCTAATCCATCAGTTGGCTCATCAAATGCATATAAATCTCCATCACTTAATACCATTTGTATTATTCCTACCTTTTGCATATTTCCTTTTGATAAACTAGATATAGCTTTATTAGGTAATTCATACTTTATCATATATTCTTCTATTTTTTTAAAATCTTGATTTACTAAATAATATTTTAAAAACTCTAGGCTTGATAACGTCTTAGGATAATTACGTTTATCTGGTAAATACATGATTCTTTTATATTCATTTTTAAATATACTAAATTCATTAGTATAAATTATTCTAGATATTAATTTAATTGTTGTAGATTTACCACTACCATTTTCTCCTACAAATAAATAAACTTTTCCATTTTCTATATTAATATTTATACTTTTAACTGCAAATTTACTTTTATATCTTTTAGAAACATCACTAAATTTAAGCATATTTTACTTCTCCTTTATTTAATATAGATTCATAACTATCAAAGCCCATATTAGTAATTAAGAATTGATAATTATCAATATAATATGACTTATGATCTATATTAATAAAAACAGGAGAGTTGGTAATTAAATAATATGATAGATACGATATTGGTATAAAATATGTATTATATTCTCCTTCAAGACTTACTCCATCATATATTTTTTTAGAATCAATAATTTTGTGATTTAAATTACTAAAATCTATTTCCGCATCTTTATATGTATCTTTTTCAATATAATCTAAATTACCAAATCCTTCACCAACACTTAATGAATATATTTTATTATATTGACTGTTTAATGTAATAGTTATACCTATTAAATATAATTCATTATTAATATAAGTATAGTTACCATATAATTCAGAAAATGAAAGTTCTTCATATTCATTTGTAACTATTCTTAAACTACCTAATTTAACTAATAATGTAAAACTTCTATTAATTATTTCTAAATAACTATCTTTTATAATAAGATTTTTGTAATTTAAAATATCACAATTAATAGTGTATTTATAATAACTTTCATTCTCATAATCAGTATTATAATTAATATCAACTGTCACATTATTTAATAAAAAATAACTTGATCCCGCTACCAAATTATATGTATTTTCTTCTGGTAAAGATATAATAGAATTATCATCATTTATATAAATTTCAAAACTCATTTTTCTATCTTCTTTATATTTATAACAATATGATGTTGGAATTGTATACACAACAACTTTTTCATTTACATTTTTCCTTACAGAAAGCACAATAATGACAATAAAACCTATTATAATAAATCCACTTAAACATAATAATATCTTTTTCATTAACAAATCGTCCTTTTTTCTAATCTAGGATATTGATTAACTATAGTAAAATATTCAAAACCAAAAACAGCTGTTGGTATAAAGGCTATGCTTACTCTACATACTCCATTAGTAACACGGCCTCTACCCATCAAATATATTATTGCCTTACTGTTAGGCTCTACAATAAGATCTATTTTTTCGGTAGTTTTTTCTGTCTTTTCATTTATATTTTTATAATCAACACCAACTTTAGCATCTATATTGCCTTGAAACATTTTAATAGAACCTTTTGCAGATGCATTTAAATCACCAGATACTTCCCATGAAACTTTTTGATTTTTAGTTACTGTTATATCTAATTGATATTCAACGTTAGTTTTGCCAGTATTATGTACATTATATAAAGTTTCACTAATATATGTAGCTTCAACATTTTTATTAACTATATAAACATCTACACCAGCAATTTTCCCTTTTAATTTTGATTTGTATTCTTCTAATTCTTCAGAAGTAAAATACCTTAATAATTTTCCCTCTGACATAATAATTTCATTAAATGTCTTATAATCATCATTAGCCGCATTTGCATCAATAAAAAGAACAGACATAATAGAAATTAATAAAATAAATAAACTTAAAATTTTTTGCATAATTATCACCTTTTTTGCCTTTCACTATAATTAATAGACAAAAAAAGACTTTTTTTAAAAAAATTTATTAAAAATTAAAAAAAGAATGGAATTTTCTTCCATTCTATCGATTAATTATTGTATTTACTGTATTATCTAAAACACTTGCATCTGCATCTTCTACCATACCTTTATCTACTAAAATAGCAGTTTCAGGATTAATAGGTAATCTATCTAATGCTAAAGTATTAAAGTTTGCGGCAACATCTTCTAAATGTGATTTACCAAATGGATAAATAACATTATCACAACAGTTACATTTAATGTAACTCATGTTTTCTACTAAACCTAACATTTTAATATTCATCATATTACACATGTTAACAGCTTTAGAAACAATTAATGAAACTAAATCTTGAGGAGTGGTTACCATAACTACTTCATCAACAGGTAATGATTGGAACACAGTTAAAGCTACATCACCAGTTCCTGGAGGCATATCGATTAATAAATAATCTAAATCTTCCCATAAAACATCTGTATAAAATTGTTTTACAGCACCACCAATAATTGGACCTCTCCATAATACTGGTTGAGTAGGATCACCAATCAATAAGTTAACAGAAATTACTTTAATACCTAATTTAGTTAATGCAGGGAACATTAAACTTCCATTTCCAACGATTTGACTATTAACACCAAATGCCTTTGGAATAGATGGACCTGTAATATCAGCATCAATAATACCTACTTTATAGCCTCTTTTAGCTAAATTTACAGCTAATAAAGATGTTACTGTAGATTTACCTACACCACCCTTACCTGAAGCAACAGCAATTATTTTATTAATCTTGTTTTCACTAGCTGTTTCAACTAAAAGTGAAGCTTTTCTATCGCCACAATTTTCTTTTGAACAACTTGAACAATTGTGATTACAACCCATTTCAATTCATCTTCTTTCAATTATTTTTTATATACTCATATAATAATTTAGGAGGAGATTATATGCAATATTATCAAACACCTATATATTATCGTAATGATGACAATAGAAATCTATTATTACCGATATTAATAGGTGCAGCGGTAGGCTTTCCTTTTGGATATATAGCAAGTAACACTAATAAACAAAATCAAATGCCGTATTACCCACAACCAATATATCAAGTACCATACCAACCTACGCCTATGCCGTACTATCAACCTAATTATTATTATCCATATTAGAATACATTAAAGTATTCTTTTATTTTTTTATTCTTCTTCGTCATGTTTGATATTTAATTTTGAAATAATATCATTAATATGATTACCATATTCTAAAGCTTCATCATGCTTAAAAATTAATTCAGGCATCTTACGAGCTTTAAGTTTTTTAGCAAGCTGACTTCTTAAATAACCTTTACATTCATTTAAAGCATTTAAGTAGTTTTCTACTTTACCTTGGTAGAAAGTAAAGTAAATAGTCATAAAAGATAAATCATTAGTAATTCTAACTTCAGTTACAGTTATATTTGATAAATAATTATTTTTGGCATCTTTTCTCAATATTAAAGAAAGTTCTCTTAACGCTAAAGATTCCATTCTTTGTAAAGAAACACCCATACTATCTTTCTACTTCTTTCATAACAGACGCTTCAATAACGTCAAATTCTTTAATATCATTGAAGTTTTCAATTGTGATACCACATTCGAAACCTTGTCTTACTTCTTTAGCGTCATCTTTAAATCTCTTTAAAGAAGCCATTTTTCCTTCAAATACAACTATACCATTTCTTAAAATTCTTACTAAAGAGTTTCTTTCAATAATACCATCAGTTACATAACATCCAGCAATTGTACCAACTTTTGATAATTTGAAAATACTTCTTACTTCAGCTTGACCAATTACTACTTCTTCATAAACAGGATCTAACATACCTTTTAAGGCTGCCTCAATATCATTTAATACATTATATATAATATTATATAATCTGATTTCTACACCCTTAGTTGCAGCTTCATTACGAACTGAAGCCATAGGACGAACATTAAAACCAATAATAATAGCATTAGATGCTTCAGCTAATACAACATCTGTATCAGTAATTGTACCAACAGTAGCACGAATAATGTTAACTTTTAAATCTTCAATATTAATCTTTTCTAATGAAGCTTTTAATGCTTCAACAGAACCTTGAACATCACCTTTAATAATTAAGTTAAGTTCTTTAGTAGCATCAGCATCTTGTTTCTTAAATAAATCTTCTAATGTTGTAGCTTTCTTAGCTGCAGCCTCAGCATTCTTAGTACGATTAGCACGTGCTTCAGCTGTATCTCTAGCAATCTTTTCATCTGCAAAAACCATGAACTTATCACCAGCTAAAGGTACAGAGTTTAAACCTGTAACAGCTAAAGCAGTTGATGGATGAGCACTATTAAATCTTGTATGACGGTCATCTTCCATTGTACGGATTTTACCCCAAGTATCACCACATACAACAACATCTCCAACTTTTAATGTACCGTTTTGAACTAAGAAAGTCGCAATTGGACCACGACCCTTATCTAGTTCAGCTTCAATAACAGTACCCATAGCTAATCTATCTGGGTTAGCTTTTAAGTCTTTCATTTCAGCTACTAATTGAATCATTTCTAATAATGTATCAACACCAGTACCTTTTAATGCTGAAATAGGTACATAAATAGTATCTCCACCCCATGCTTCAGGTACTAAATTATATTTTGTTAATTCTTCCATTACTCTTTCTGGGTTAGCAGTTGATTTATCCATTTTGTTTACAGCAACAATAATTGGACAACCAGCAGCTTGAGCATGAGCAATCGCTTCTTCAGTTTGAGGCATCATACCATCATCAGCAGCAACTACTAATACTACGATATCTGTAATTTGAGCTCCACGTGCACGCATTTGAGTAAATGCAGCATGTCCTGGAGTATCAATAAATGTAATAGGAAAACCATTATTTTCTACTTGGTAAGCACCGATATGTTGTGTAATACCACCTGCTTCACCTTTTGCAACTCTTGATGAACGAATTGTATCAAGTAAAGTAGTTTTACCATGGTCAACGTGACCCATAATTGTAACTACTGGTGGTCTAGATTTTAATGATTCTTCATCGTCTTCAACTACGATTTCGTCAAATCTAGTAGCATCTGTAATTACTTCATCTTTTACTTCAAACCCAAAATCCATTGCAACTAATTCAATAGTTTCTCTATCAATTACTTGATTTTGGTTAGCAACAATACCAGCTTGCATTAACTTCATAATGATTTGAGCATTTGTTTTACCCATTCCAGCTGCAACATCCGCTACAGTCATACCATCCTTATATGTTAATACAGTATTTTCAGTTGGTGCTTGTTGTTTTTTATTATTTTTGCCTAAAGGAATATTTGATGTTCTTTTATCAACTTTACTATTCTTTTTAGCCATAAAATTATCACCCTATCTTTTTAAAATTTTTATAAAACCTTTGTTGGTAATACCAATAACCTTTCTGTTATTTTTACCAATACTATGTGATAATTCATCACTAGTATATGTATTATCAACTTCTACATCATAATATTTAGCTTTATCAAAAATTTGCTTAGATGTGTTGCTTCCAGCATCACTTGCTAAAAACACATAATAAACTTTTCCAGATTGAATACCTTCAATCACCATTTCTTCACCAGAAATAAGTCCATTAGCTCTTTGACAAAGTCCTAAATTATTTAATATTTTATCCATATTATTCAACTAATCCTAATAATTCTTCATAAATTTGATCAGGTACTTCTACCTCTAACTTACGATCTAAAGCCTTAGATTTCTTAGCCTTTAGAATTACTTCCTTATCTTTTTTTAGATAAGCTCCACGTCCATTAGCTTTTCCTTTTAAATCAATTATAACGTTGTGTTCAGGAGTTCTAACAACTCTAATTAAGTCTTTTTTCTCACATACTTCACGAGAAACGACACAAGTTCTTAAAACTAATTTCTTTTCCATAATTATAAACCTAAAATTTGAATTAAGCCTTTTTCATATGCTTCTGAAGTAGGCATAATATCAATCTTCCATCCACAAGATTGAACAGCTAAACGAACGTTTTGACCTTGTTTACCAATTGCTAATGATAAATGATCATCTGGTACTACAACTCTAGATGTTTTATTTTTAACATCTACTTCTAATACTTTTGTAACAGAAGCAGGTTGTAATGAGTTAGCGATTAATTCTTCAGGTACTGCACTCCATTGATATAAATCAACTTTTTCTCCACCTAAAGCATTAACGATTTCTTTAATTCTAGCTCCACCTTCACCAACACATGAACCGATTGCGTCAACATCTGGAGAGTTTGAATAAATAGCGATCTTAGTTCTATCACCTGGATCACGAGCGATACCCTTAATTTCAATGATACCTTCTTTGATTTCTGGAATATAGTTTTCTAATAAACGAGTTACTAAATTTCTTTCAGTTCTAGAAACAATAACTTTTGGTTCTTTAGTTGTTTGTTCAACTTTTTTAACGTATACTCTAATGAAATCACCAATCTTAAATGAATCGTTAGGTAATAATTCACTTAACATTAAAATAGATGTTACGTTGAAACCTAAACTTAAAGTTAAGAATCTTTCACCAATATTAGCAACTTCTGCAGTAATCATTTCATTTTCTAATTCTTTGAAATAATGATATGCTTTTTCTCTTTCTAAAGTACGGATACCTTGTTTATAAACATTACTTGCAGAAAGAATAGTTAATCTCTTATAATTCTTTAAGTTTTCTGTTTGAGTTAAGATATCACCAACTTTAATACTTGATTTAATCTTTTTAGCATCAGCTAATAACATTTCAGCATAAACTGGTTCTTCAGTTTCTAATACTGGATTTTCTTCATCATAAACTGTATATTCTTCTACAACTTTATGAATTGAATATAAAATAATTTCATTCTTATCTTTTTTGAATTCTACTTTACATGAAGTATTTCCATGTTCTTTTTTGAAAGCACCAATAAGTGCTCTTTCCATACAACCTAAAACTTCGTCTAAATCGAAGCCTCTAGCTTCAGCATCTTCTTCAGCTAATTTAAAAAATTCCTTATTAATCATTTTTTTACTTCCTCCTATATTTTTACAGCTAATCTGATTAATTTAATTTCTTCATACTTAACCTTTAGTACTCTAAATCTACCTTTAGCGTTATATCTAACGTGAATTTCATCTTCAATAACATCTTCTAAAGTTCCTTCATATATCATACCAGGTAATTCTATATGAATATATTTTCCTATAGATTCTTTAACCTCATCTAAATTTCTAAGTAACTTTTCAGCACCAGGTGAACACACTTCTAATAGATATTCTGGCATATCTGAATCATACTTTTCAATTTCAACACTCAAAAATTCGTTACATTTAGCTAAAGTATCAACATCAATACCATCTTTTGAATCAATGCTAACCCTTAAAATTAAATAACCGAATTCTTTTACTAGTTCAACATCATATAACGTTAAACCATTTTCTTCTAAATAAGGTTTCAAAATCTCATTAACCTTTGTTAATTCCAAATATATCATCTCCAATCAAATAAATAAGAGAGGTTTTTTGCCTCTCTTCATTCCTAATATGCTACTTAATTATAACACAATTTTTTAATTAATCAACATTTTAATTAAAATTAATTAAAATAATGAGTCTTGATAGAAAGGATCTAATCTTTTATATACACCATTATAGTAATATTCATAAATAACCCTATAACATTTTGCATCAATTCCTTGTAAATGATACAAATCAGAAAATCTTTGAATATCAACTCTAAATGCTTTTAATGTAGCTACTTGAATATCATCAAGTCCAACATACTTCTTTAAGTCTTCTAAATCAACACTCTTGTACGCTTCTATCATTTGAAGTTCTAAATTACTAGCTCCTTCAATGTCAAAACATATATAACAATCTATTGGAAGAGGTTTAAGGTATTTTTCCATAATAGGAAGAACACTAACCATTCTTAAACCTTCTGCATCGCAGCCTAATAAAGGGAATGCAATCTCAGTAATATTGTATTCCTTGTAATGTTTAACAAAATACTTCAAGGACTTTTCAACACAGTCTAAAGTAGTAGGAAACATATAAGATTCATAACATGATAAATTAATAATCTTTTGATTTCCATCAATATACATATATGATTCATTTAATTTTAATGACTTATCCTTAAATCTTTTTAAATAATCTGCATACATCATTGGATAGCGTGTAGAAAACTCTAAACCAGACTCAAAATCCATATTACCAGACATATTAATTTGATTTACAATTGCTGAACATTTTGAATTGATACAATCACAGTTTAAATATTTAACCATACGCTCACCACCTATTAATTTTATTTTAATACAAATATTATAAAAAAACAATTAATTTATAATAAAATTATAAAAAGGTGAGCTTTACTCACCTATTTAAGTTATTTACTTATATGAAAATGATATCCATTTCTTAGATTATATTCATCATTAAAATCACCATTTAATGAAATAATACCACAGTATTTAAACCCGTTATTAACTAAAAACTTATTCATAGTTTTATTATTTTTATGAGTATCTATCTTAATATCATTTAGATTGTCATTAATCATCATTTGTTTTACATAATTAATCATAAATGAACCAATACCTAATTTAGTATATTTACTCATAATCTTATGAATAGTTATATATTCATTGTTATTTAACCATTTTCCATTAATAATATTATAAGCTTTATCTCCACCTAAAATATAGGCAAAACAACCAACTATTTCATTATTTTTAATAACTTTATATAATACACCTTGATTGATATAATGTATTAATTCTTCTTTAAATATCACTTCATTATCCCATTGAGTAAGATTACCTTCTTCAATCATTCTAATTCTAGCATATTTATATACATTCATTAATTCATTAATATCTAAAAGATTTACTAAATCTACTCTCATAATTATATTAACTCTTTCAATTTATTAATATGAGAATATGAAGTTTGATCAATTTGAACTGGAACTAATGTAATATAACCCATATCAGCTAAATATACATCAGTATCAGGATTCTTATCATGAATTTCTTCTTCATTTAATACTGAATAAGTGTTTGGCTCAATTTCAGTAAATATTGAAGTAAAAATCTTATCACCTTGTCTAGCTACTCTAATACCTTTAGATTCATTATATTGTGATATAGGGAAATTAATATTTAATAAATATTCTTTTGAGTATAATTTATTATTAAATACTAATTCTAAAACCATATCTAATTCTTTTTCTACTATTTCAAATGACTTAAAATCAGTTGAAATTGCGATACCAGGAACACCTTCGATTACGCCTTCTCTAGCACCTGCACAAGTTCCAGAATAAATTATATCAGTACCTAAATTTAAACCATCATTTACACCAGAAACTACAACATCAAATTTTACACCTAATATAATATTAGCTAATCTAACACAGTCAGCTGGCATACCACTAGTTTGATAACATTTTACACCTTCAATTTGATTAACTTCTTCAAATAATAAAGGTTTATTTAAAATAACACTATGACTTGCCGCACTACGACCTCTATCAGGGGCTACAACATATACAGTACCATATTTTTTTAATCCTTCTGCAAGTAATTTAATCCCGATTGCTTGGATTCCATCATCATTAACTACTAATATATTCAAAGTAATCACTCCATTAATAATATATTTTAGATGCTAATTTACCCATTAAAGAATATGCATGTTTTGAAGGATGTAAATGATCTCCTGAATCTGCATTTTCTATAAAATGGTATGCACCATCAATTAAAACACCAATCTCATTACCAAAATCTATGGAATTAGAATGAGTTAATAACCAATCATTAAATTGATTTTTTAATACTTCTCTAAAATCAGCATAAGTTCTCCAACCATAAATAGGAACTAAAGTACCTACATAAGGATATAAACCTAATTTATGTGCTTCTTCTAAGTAATAATTCATACCTTCTTTTAAGGCTTCTAAAGTAGGCATATCGCTCATTGGTCTAAAAATATTAACTTCACTCCCTACTGGATGAATAATATCGTTTATACCATGTTGGATAATTATTTTCTTTGCTCCACTTACACTACCTACTTCATGTAAGAATCTATTTTTACCGCACAAACCATAAGATTGATAAGTTATACATTCATATTGTCTTAAAATTCTTGTACCAGATACAGCTTTTCTAACTACACTTACATTTTTAATTCCATTTTCTCTTAAATGTAATAACATATAATCTGGCCAATCTTGACTTGTAATACTATCCCCATAACAGATAACAGCTTCATTTTCTTCATTAGTATAAATGTCTACATTAGCCAAGAAATAAACCCATGTAGTAGATTTAGAAGTATTAACATCAAATATCTTGTTATCTAATTGATTGCCATACGCAAAATAACCTTTTGAAAGTGGACCAACAATATCTACACCTGATGTAAGATTAGTGAAATCCTTTATATACATACTAATAATTAAAAAGTCATCACTTTTTAATTCTATATCTAGAGGATCAGAAATAACCATACCATGTGCAGGCATAATAGCCTCATTTTTACCATTAAATGTTAAATTTAAATTATCATTAAATAATTCACCTTTTTGATTTCCAATACTTACTGATACCTTATCAATTTTAACATCCTCATTACAACAATAATTATCTAATGTAATTCTAATCTTATTACCACTAAATGGAATAAATACAGGATATCTTAAAGTTAAATCTTTAGCGTAATACGCCGGGTTTGGTAAAACAGTAGATTGAGCATTGCCCCACATTGTCACCCATTTCATATATTAACCTCCTATAAAATAATATATTATATAAAAATATAGGTAAAATAAAACCAGAAATGTTTAATAATATATCATTAGAACTAAAATATCTAGATGGAATATATATTTGGATTACTTCAGTGAATACTGATAAAAATAATCCGATAATAAAATATAAGATTGGCTTCTTCTTTAGTAATAGCAATATAAATATTCCTAAAATAAAATAACCTGAAAAATGTCCTATAAGCTTTCTTAAAAATAACTTTTTTGAACTACTTATATTATATATATTAAGTATTTTAAGAAACTTTGTAAATAAACCATCACTTTCATTTCCATCTAAAAATGAATTTAAAATAATAAATAAAATAAATACTACACAAACTACAATTGTACCAACTCTAATTTTCTTCATATTAATAATATATGTAGTAATTATAAAAATAAAATTAAAAGGGGAATTTCTTCCCCCTAAAATTATACTAATTTAGCGTTAGATACTAATAAGTCAATTAAAGCATTGTAAGCTAAATCGTTATAGTAAGCTCTAACGTTTCTGCTTAATAATACTTCTTTCTTTTGACCAGTTTTAGCAGCTTCTTCTTCAGCTTTAGCTTCTAATTGTTCTTTAGTTGGAACTAAGTTTTCAACTTCAATAATCTTTTCAGCAACAACATTGAATAAAGCTTGTCTAGCACCTTGTTTAGAAGTTTCTTCTTCGAATTTTTCTTTAGTAATGTTCATTAAACCTAAGAAAGTTTCGAATGGAATGTTGTACATTTTTGCTTGATTTTCATATTGACCACGAATAGCGTTAACTCTTTCAGCTACTAAGCTTTCAGGCATATCTACTACTGCGTTGTCTAAAATTTTGTTGATTACTTCATCAGTAACTCTGTCTTTTTCTGATTTTTCTTTGTTAGTAGTTAATTCAGCTGATTTCTTAGTTTTTAATTCTTCAACTGTAGAAACACCTTCAATATTTAAACCTGCAACATATTCATCAGTTAATTCAGGTAATTTCTTAACTTTTACTTCATGAACAGTTACTTTGAATACAGCATCTTTACCAGCTAATTCTGGAGTGTATTGTTCTGGGAAAGTTACATTAACATCTTTAGTTTCTTCAGCTTTCATACCGATCATTTGATCTTCGAATCCAGGAATGAATTGACCAGAACCGATTTGTAATTCATAGTTTTCAGCTTTACCACCATCGAATGGAACACCATCAACTGTACCTAAGAAATCGAATACAGCATAATCTCCACTTTCGATTACTTGTTCTTCTTTAGCTTCCATAGATGAATCTTTAGCCATTAAACCTTCGATTGCTTTTAAAACTTCTTCTTCAGAAACTGAAGTGTTCATAGCAGCAACTTCAATACCTTTATATTGTGGTAAGTTAACTTCTGGATAAACATCAAAAGTTAAAGAAATTTGGAAACCATTTGGATCGATACCATTTTCAGATTCGATTTCAGGTTCAAATCTACCAACAATTGTTCTAGCTAATTCTTCATTTTTGTAAACTTCTTCAGCTTTAGCATTTAAAACAAAGTTTAAAGCTTCTTCATATAAAGATTCAACACCAAAGTTCTTTTCATAAACATGGCGAGGAGCTTTACCAGCTCTGAAACCTTTAATAGTTACTTTAGCATTTTTTACTTCGAATGCTTTGTCTAATGCAACTTTGAAATCTTCAGCAGTTACATCGAAAACAACTTTATTACGGCTTTTTTCTAATTTAATAATTTCCATTTTTATTACCTCTATTCTATAATTAATTATTTAATATAAATAATTGCCTATAATATTATACCACTTATTTACAAAAAGTAAAGGACAATCGTTAAAATTGCCCTTATAGTATATATTATTGTTAATTAATCTTCATTTTCAGGATTATAAAACTCTTCTACCTTTTGTTCTAAAGTTTTAAATCCTTGCAATTCATTCTGTAATTTAGCATCTAACGGTAAAACTGATTTATTTTCTTTTTTCTTAACCTTTTTAACAGGTTCTAAATCAGGAATAATATATTCATCTTCTAAAACTAAATTCTCTTTAATATATTTTAATCCTTTTCTAATTTGTTTATGAATGACCATATTACTTTTAGTAAAGGCTAAAGATATTCTTTTAACTTTTCTTTCAATAGAAATAGCTTTAGCTAAAACTTGTTCAGGAAGAATCATATATACTCTTTCTTCATTATCACCTTTTACATAAACTTTATCGTACTCTAATTTTATTATACGTCTTATAAAATAGTCATTAGAGTTAACATAAAAAACAAAATCACCAGGTCTATAACCTTCACTTCTTCTTAATGCTACTTCATCATCAGGAATTACAGTTGGTGAATTAATTAAAGATTCAATTTTCGCAAATGCAACTAAACCATTTTCAAGTCTAGCTACAATATTATCAAAATCATTTTTTATTACTTTTTCTTCCATGAATCTCACCTATAATAATTATATATTATTAAATATTTAAAATCAAATATAGAATTTACTAATCAATTAGAGTATAATAGTTTTGACATTTTAATATGGAGATAAATATTATGAAAAAAATATTATTATTAACAACTGGTGGTACTATTTCAAGTGTTCAATCTAGTAATGGATTGGTACCAAGTGATCAAAATAACTTAATATCAACTATTTTAAATGATAATGAATCAATTATTGATATTGTTCCTATCATGACATTAGATAGTTCAAATATTCAACCTGAAGAATGGAAGATCATTGCATCATCTATTTATGAAAATATGCCAAAATATGACGGGATAATCGTAACACATGGTACTGATACAATGGCTTATACATCTTCAATGATTTCATTTATGGTTCAAAATCCTAATATACCTATCGTTTTTACTGGTTCTCAATTACCTTTAACACATCCATTAACAGACGCAATTGATAACCTAAAATGTGCAAAAGCTATGGCATTATCTGGTGTTCCAGGAGTATTTATAGCATTCGATCGTAAGATTTTATTAGGATGTAGAGCTGTAAAGGCTAAAACTGTAAGCTTTAACGCATTCCAAACTATTAACCGTGAACCATTAGGTGTAGTAAGTTCATTAGGTTTAAATCTAGATAAAATAAATGATTTACATCATTCTAACGAAAAACCTAAATTAAGCTTAGATATAGAAACTAACGTATTTTTATTAAAGCTTACTCCTACTACTAATCCTAATACTATTCCTATCTTGATTGAATCTGGAATTAAAGGAATTGTAATTGAAGCATTTGGAACAGGCGGTATTTCTTTTATTAGACGAGATTTTGTTAAAGAAATTAAAAATGCAGTAGATAAAAATATTCCTGTTGTTGTATCTAGTCAATGTTTATATGAAAGTTCTAACTTCAATATATATGAAGTAGGTACTAAAGTATTAAAGAGTGGGGCAATCGAAGCTTTAGATATGACAAGTGAAGCTGCCGTAACTAAATTAATGTACGCATTAGGTCAAACAAATAATATTAAAGAAATCAAAAATATTTTTGAAACAAATATCGCAGATGAAATTAATCTAAATAGTAATAAAGGTCAAGCATGATATGCTTGACCATTTTTATTTTTTAGGTACTTTAAATTATAAGTAGTACTAATCAAAATCGAGCTATAAAAAGTTTGTAGGGTGACCTATAAACAGATGTAGGAAATGATAAAATAAATAAAGCGTATTTTTCCGAAAATTATCGGTTTAAAATACGCTTTTTTT
>JBGVFV010000074.1:0-2093 GCA_045121295.1 Candidatus Pelethenecus sp. | reverse complement strand
TGAGTTATGTATTTTCCCAACGGATGTCTTTTGTAAGCTCCTACATAGTATACACTTCCTGTTTTTGTGACACTTAACTTTTGTCCTCTAAGGTCTTGGTAAATCTCTTCATCAACAATAATTCTCACATCTTTAATTCTTATTGTTCTTATTCCATTCATATTATCATCTCCCTTACACTTTTATTATATTATAGATAGGGGCAAAAATCAACCCCGTTATTTTAAAACTTCTACATATTTGTCTGAAAGTTTCACCCATCCATCTCTTCCTGTTTCATAGCTTTTTAATAATCCCCAACCTGAATCATTTACATCCACAACTGTAAAACTTTCACCTGGTTGAACTTCTCCAACAATTTCACTTTGAGGACTTGGGTATCTACGAATATTTAATGTTTCACCAATTTCTTTAACTCTTACAAAATCTCCTGGTTTAACGCTTGTTTTAATAATGTGAACTTCAGTTTTTGCTTGTGCTTGTACTTGTTTTTCGCCTAAATTTTCACCGTATGTATTAACAATTCCATCAAAAACTGCTTTGGCATAGCTTTGTACATATTCTTCTGTTTGCATATATTCTACGTCTTTTTCATTATCTTGGAACAATCCCTCAACTAATACTGCATCAATTCCACCTCTAGTGAACTCTCTAGTAATGAATAACTCATTTGTAGTACCTTTATCTCCTCTGTTTACTGTTCCAATATATTGTGCCATACGTGTTGCTATATCTTTTGCTAATTCTTGTGAACGTCTACTACCTAGCACTGAATAGTATGTTTCAGTTCCTGTTGCATTACTCCACATAATATCATCTAGTGCGTTTTGGTGAATACTAATATGTAAGTCTGAACCTAAATCTTTTGCTTTTCTTAATCTAGCATTTAATGAAACATCTGACATTCCACTTACATCATCTAAACGTTCAACTGTATAACCTTTTTCTTCCAACATTTGTTCCAAAACATCTGCTACTTTATCATTAATATCCCATTCAAAGAACGCTCCATTTGCTGCTCGTTTCCCAGCAGTTGAACCATTTCCACCATGTCCTGCATCAATAGTAATCATTCCCTCTGCTGCTTGTGCCACTGTACCTGAAGCCATCAAACTCACTAAACCTAAACCTAATAACTTTTTATTCATAAATCATCTACCCCTTTTATATGTATTTTATTTAGCAACTTACGTTGCTAGATATATAGTTGTAAGAACAACTATATCTAATTCCCCTTACAACTATATTATATTATATTTCCATCAATTATTCAACCATTAAATTAAAATTATTAAGGAAATTAATATTAATACAAATCCAACAAAATTAATAATAATTCCTTTTGCTCTTTCACGTCTAATAAAATATACGTCTTGTGCAAATACTTGTACTCCAAACCCACCAATTAAAAACAATAAAGCTAATAAAGCACGTACTACCATTATATATCTCTCCTTTTTATTTTTAGTGAATTACTACTAAACCTTTGCTATAATATACATCAATGTCAACTTCTGTCATATATTTCATTAAGTCCCAACGCACATCTAACATTTGTTTTTTTGTCATAAACTTACTGAAATTATGTTTGTTTTCTTGTCTTAATTTAGTAACTAACGACATAAATTTCTCTTCTTCTAAACTTAATCCCATGTAATGTAAATTATCTAAGTCTTCATACATTGCATCAATAGTTTCTTTATCTCTAATTAATGAAATACCAACTGTATCATTATCATCATATTCAGTAAATCTATAGAAATAATGTTTACCATCTAAGTACATCTCAACATTCATAACTCCTTCTGAATCATCTTGTTCAAATAGTAGTTCATCAATAACTCCATCAAGTAATTCTTGAACACCCATCATTTCAGAATCGTACATAGTTTTCATTTAACATCTCTCCTTTTATTTTTTATTTCCTTTACAATATTATTATATTATTATATATGAAAAAATTCAACCCGAAAGTTGAATTTTTCTAATTTATTTTGTATCAATAATTTGTACTGTAACATCAAATACATCTGCTAAGTTATGTAAATATTCTTTTAATTCTTTGTTTGCTTGTTTAATTACTTTTTCATTAT
>JBGVFV010000073.1:0-23217 GCA_045121295.1 Candidatus Pelethenecus sp. | reverse complement strand
GACCGACCAGCATTAGTCAACCCCCTTGCATATTATTCTAAGTAATTTGAAATATATTTGGAGAGCCGTATACGAGACCCGTACGTACGGTTCGGCGAGAGGGGCGAAAATAAATAAAATTATTTTCCCTCTACTCTATTTGAAAAATGGTATATAATTAAAGAAACTAGAGGTGATCAAATTGAAACGTAAAGGGATTAAAATTCCAATAATAATTTTAACAGTTTTAAGTTTTATATCATTAAGTTTTTCAGGTGATTTGTTGATTGAGATGGTTAATGGTTATAATGGACCTGTTTTAGAAAATCCAGAAGGTGCAGTTGCTGCATTGTTATTTTTCTTTGTTATTGGGGCTGTTATGTTATTGTTTATAGGTGGTTTATTAGCACTTTCAATTATTAACATTATTTTATGTTCAATAGATTTAAATAAATCTATTAGTAATAATGATAATGTGGCTTTTGATATAGTATTTATGGGCATAAATTTTTTGTTTTATGTGTTTGTTGTTAGTGTAGTTTTGTGTATTATATGTTAATTTTAATATATTCTTTAAATGAAAATGTGATATAATAGTTGTTAGAGGTGATTGCGATGAAAAAAGAAACTTGTGCATATTGTATGAAAGGTGAATTAATGGATAAATTTGGTTATTTAGCTTTTGAAACTGAAACTTCTCAAGTTATAGTTTTTAAAGACCAATCTCATCCAGGTAGAATGATTGTTGCCTATAAAAAAGACCATGTTGCAGAAATTAAAGATTTAAGTGTAGAAGAAAGAAATGCATTCATGGATGATGTATGCAAGGTAGCTAATGCTATCCAAAAAGCATATAATCCAGATCGTATTAATTATGGTGCATATGGTGATGTTTTAGGACACCTACATATCCATTTAGTTCCAAAGTATAAAGATGAATTTGAGTGGAATTCAACATTCACTATGAACACTGGTAATTTAGTAAGTATTGAAAAATGTGAAGAAGTAGCTAAGAAAATAAAAGAAAATTTCTAAAAAAAATAGGGGGACTCGAGTCCCCCATTTTAATTACTTATTTAAAATGATAGAAGTTAAGTTGATAGGATCAACAATTTTACCATCTTGGTAAACACGCATATTACCAGAAGAGATTTCATCAATTAAGATAACTTCATCATTATGGTAACCAAATTCAAATTTGATATCCCATAAATCTAATCCCATAGTTTTTAAATCATCAGCAACAATCTTTGTGATTTTTAAAGTTTGTTCTTTCATTGATTTAAACATTTCTTCAGACATAATACCTAAAGCAACTAAACCTTCACAAGTTACGATTGGATCACCTAATGCGTCATTTTTGAATGTACATTCAACATAACCACCAGTTAATTCAGTACCATTTTCAATATATTCACCGTATCTACGGATGAAGCTTCCTGTAGCTTTTAGTCTACAAATAACTTCTAAACCATGACCAAATACTTTACCTGGAAGAACTTCCATAGTAGCATCTTCAGCGTTTGCAGATACATAGTGAGTTTTAATACCAGCTTCTTTTAATAATTCGAAGAAGTGAATAGAAGTTAAAAGGTTAGCTTTACCAATACCTTCAATTTGTAAGCCTACTGCATTTTCACCTGGATCGAACACTCCGTCTTTGCCAGTACAATCATCTTTAAATTTTAATAAAACATTGCCATTTTCTAGTTGAAAAACGTCTTTAGTTTTTCCTTTATAGATTAATTCCATTGTAAATAAGTCCTCCTATAATCTATACAACTTATTTTTAGTATAGCACTATAATTTTGAATTGTAAAATAAAAATTTAAATGAAATCGTTTTTAGTAAGACTACTTTTTATTGATAGTGATTGACTATTATGTTATAATAGAAGTGAATTTTTTTGTATAATAGCTTTAATTGGTAAGCAAGTTTCTACCTCGAGGCCGTAACCTTGAGACTACAAAGAAAAGATAATTTTATATGGGAGTATTTTTTAATATTTCCTTATTTTGTTTTTTCTTCTATCAATTAAAGCGAAAGTTATTTCGCTTTTTTTGTTTTTATAAGCGATTTACAAAAAAATAATAAATTTGATAGAGGATTAGTTTATGGATTTTCGTATTTTTGTTGAAAAGAAATTAATGTTTAATGTTGAGGCTAATAGCCTTAAAAATGATCTTAATTTTAATTTAGGTTTAGACATTAAAGAATTAAGATTATTAAATGTGTATGACTTGTTTAATTTTTCGAAAGAATTATTAGAAAAAAGTAGATACAAAGTTTTTGGGGAAATTCAAACAGATGATGTATATGATGAATTGGATTTAACTGGTAAAAAATATTTAGCTGTTGAATTCTTACCTGGTCAATTTGATCAAAGAGCTTCATCTGCTGAAAGTTGTGTTAGATTGATTGACGCATCACAAAATATAACTATTAAATCTTCAAAATTATTAATTTTTAATGATGAAGTTACGGAAGAAGAAATTAATAAGATTAAGAATTATTATATAAACAAAGTTGAATCTAGAGAAAAAGATTTAAGTGTTTTAGTATACAATGATAAAGCTACTCCAGCTCCAGTTAATGAAATTAGCAATTTCAGTAACTTCAGTGATGAACAATTAAAAGAGTTAATTTCTAAAATGGGATTAGCTATGAATTTAGATGATTTAAAATGTGTAAGAGAATACTTTAGATTAGAAAGTAGAAATCCTTTTGAAACTGAAATTAGAATTCTTGATACATATTGGTCAGATCACTGTCGTCATACTACATTCAATACAGTATTAACAAATATCACTATTGATGAATCTTTTATTTCAAATGAATTAAATGAAGCATATGAATTATATCAATCTATGCGTAAAAATTTAAATAGAGAAAATAAGAATGTTTGTTTAATGGATATGGCATGTATCGCAGCAAAATATTTAAAGAAACATGGATATTTAGATGATATTGAAGAATCAGGTGAAATTAACGCTTGTTCAATATTTGTTGATATCGAAGTTGATGGTAAGATGGAAAAATGGTTATTACAATTCAAAAATGAAACTCATAACCATCCAACAGAAATCGAACCATTTGGTGGAGCTTCAACATGCTTAGGTGGAGCTATTAGAGATCCACTTTCAGGACGTAGTTATGTTTACCAAGCTATGCGTGTTACAGGGGCTGGTAATATTTACGCACCAGTATCTGAAACAATAACTGGTAAATTACCTCAACGTATAATTTCTACTAAGGCTGCACATGGTTATTCAAGTTATGGTAATCAAATTGGTTTAGCTACAACTCATGTTAGAGAAATTTATGATAATGATTATTTAGCTAAAAGACTTGAAGTTGGGGCTGTAGTTGGTGCGGTTAAATATGAAAATATTAGAAGAGAAGAACCAGTTCCAGGTGATGTTATTTTAATGTTTGGTGGTAGAACAGGTAGAGATGGTATTGGTGGGGCTACTGGTTCATCTAAAGAACATAATACAAATTCTATTTTAGATTGTTCAAGTGAAGTTCAAAAAGGTAACGCACCAGAAGAAAGAAAAATCGAAAGATTATTTAGAAGAAAAGAAGTTATCAGATTAGTTAAAAAATCTAATGACTTTGGTGCTGGTGGTGTAAGTGTTGCTATTGGTGAACTTGCTGAAAGTTTAGATATTTACTTAGATAGAGTTTTAGTAAAATATAATGGTTTAAATGAAACTGAATTAGCTATATCTGAATCTCAAGAACGTATGAGTGTTGTTGTTGAAAAGAAAGATATGGAAGAATTCATTAAATATTGTAAAGAAGAAAACTTAGAAGTTGTACATGTTGCAGATGTTACAAATACAGGATGTATGAGAATGTATTATAACGGAAATAAGTGTGTTGACTTAAAGAGAAGTTTTATTGATTCTGCAGGTGCTACACATTATGCGACAGTTTATATTGGTGCTAAAGAAGAAACTAATATGTTTAAAAGAGAAATTAAGGGTTCTTCATTAAAAGAAAAAGTATTAAATAATTTAAGCGATAATAATGTTGTAAGCCAAAAAGGTTTAATTGAAATGTTTGATGCTACAATTGGTAGATCAACTGTATTAATGCCTTTTGGTGGAAAATATCAATTAAGTGAAACTCAAGTTTCTGTTCAAAAATTCCCTGTAGATGGTTATACAGATTTAGCTTCTATTATGGCTTATGGTTATAATCCAAGTATTTCTAAAGTATCACCATTCCATGGAAGTCAATATGCCGTAATTGAGGCAGTTGCTAAGGTTGTTGCTGCTGGTGCAAGTTATGAAAAGATGAGATTCTCTTATCAAGAATATTTCAAGAAAATGCAAACACCAAGTGATTGGGGTTTACCATTTGAAGCATTGTTAGGTGCTATTAAAATTCAAAATGATCTTAAACTTCCTTCAATTGGGGGTAAAGACTCAATGAGTGGTACATTTAAAGATGTACATGTTCCACCAATGTTAATGGCATTTGGTATCACAACTGTTGATTCTAATCAAGTTATATCAACAGAATTTAAAGATGTAAATAATTATCTATACTTAGTTAAACATGATCATTTAGATAAATATTTACCTAATATTGAACAATTAAAGTCTAACTTTAAGAATATAAATGAAGCGATAAAAGAAAAGAAAATATTAAGTTCTTATGCATTAGGATTTGGTGGTTTAGCTGAAGCATTAGCTAAAATGAGTTTTGGTAATAAGATTGGTTATAATGTAGAAGTAAATGAAGAAGAACTATTTGATTTAAGTTATGGTTCTATCTTAGTAGAATCTAATACAGAACTTAACTTTGGTACATTAATTGGTAAAACTGCTAAGGACGTTGTTATTAATGGTGTCAAATTTGATTTAGAAGAAATGTTAGAAGCTAATACAGTTAAGTTTGAAGAGATTTATAAATCAAAGACTGATGTTAATGGTACATTAAATGTTGAAGCTTATGAAAAGAAAACATTTGAGTATCCTTATGAGGCAAAAGTACCTACAGTATATGTTCCTGTATTCCCAGGTACTAACTGTGATTATGATACTATTAAGGCATTCCGTAATGCTGGAGCTAATATCACTACTTCAGTATTTAAAAATATTACTGAAAAGGATATTGAAGATTCAATCTTAGAAATGGCTAACTACATTAAAGAATGTGATATCTTTATGTTATCTGGTGGTTTCAGTGCTGGTGATGAACCAGATGGATCAGCTAAATTTATTGCGAATGTATTAATGGCTGAAAAAGTTAAAGCTGAAATTGATAAATTAATTGAGAGAAAAGGTTTAATCTTAGGTATTTGTAATGGTTTCCAAGCTTTAGTTAAGAGTGGATTATTACCATATTCTAAGTTAGGTGAGTTAAGTGTTGAATCTCCAACATTATTCCGTAATGATATTAACCGTCATATTTCTCAAATGGTTAATACAAGAGTTTCTTCAACAAACTCTCCATGGTTAAGTTCATTTAATGATGGTGATATTCATACAATCGCTGTATCTCATGGTGAAGGTAAATTTGTTGTAAGTGAAGAAATGTATGAAGATTTAAAGAAAAATGGACAAATCGCATTCCAATATGTTGATTATGAAAATAATCCAACAATGGAAAGCCCAATGAATCCAAATGGTTCAAGTTATGCGATTGAAGGTATCGTATCTAAAGATGGTTTAATCTTAGGTAAGATGGGTCATACTGAAAGATATGAACAAAATGTTTTCAAAAATATTTATGGTAATAAGTTCCAAAATATCTTTGAAAATGCTATGAATTACTTTATGAAAAAATAAGAGGTTATAAAATGGGAACTTCAAATATTATTTATTTAGGTAATGAAAAATCTATATATAAATCACAAAATGATAATGAAGTTGTTATGTATCATAATGATGATTTAATTGCCTATAATGGTTTAAAGAAAGCTACGTTTACTAATAAGGGTATTTATTGTAGTAAGATTACAGCTTTAATATTTGAATTATTAGAAAAAAATGGTGTAAAAACACATTATATTAAAACTATAAATGAACGTGAATTATTATGTAAAAAAGCTGAAATTATTCCTATTAGAATGGTTGTTAGAAATATGATTGCAGGTTCATTAGCTAAGCGTTTAAAAATGAAAGAAGGAACACCTATTTCTAATATCATTTATGAATTTACATATAAAAAAGATGAATTAGGTGAAGAATGGATTAATGAACATCATGCTGTTGCATTAGGGATTTGCGATTATGATTTAGTTAGTCAAATATATTCAATGTCTTTACAAGTTAACAAAGTATTGAAAGAACATTTTAAGAGATGTGGTATTTTCTTGGTGGATTTCAAATTACAATTTGGTATTACTGGTGAAGGCGAATTAGTGTTGGTAGATGAAATATCTCCTGATACATGTCGTTTATGGGATATTAATACTGGTACTAGATTAGATAAAGATCGTTTTAGAAAAGATTTAGGTCATATTGTTAAATCTTATGAAGAAATATATAACAGATTAATTTCTATTAAAGAATAATTAGAGGTCATTTTATGAGTGTTATTGGTATTTATAATTGTAATAATGCTAGTGATTTAGTATATTACGGACTTCATTCTTTACAACACCGTGGTCAAGAAGGTGCCGGAATGGTTGTTGTTGATGAAGATGGAAATTTGAATAGATATAAAGGTTTAGGTTTGGTAAATGAAGTATTTTCCGCAGAAAACCTTAAAAATTTACCTGGTAAAATGGCTATTGGACATGTTAAATACGCCAATAAAGAAGTAAAAGGTTTAGAAAATGTACAACCATTTTTATTCAAACATAATACAGGTAATTTCGCATTAGCTAATAATGGTCAATTAGTTAATGTTAATGAATTAAAGAGATATTTAGAATATCATGGTAGTATTTTCCAATCAGATTCTGATAGTGAAATATTAGCACATTTAATCAAAAAAGATACAACTAATCAAAATAGATTAGAAGTAATTATTGAAGCATTAAATAAACTTGAAGGTTCATTTGCATTATTAATTATGACACCAGATAAAATGTATGCATGTAGAGATAAATACGGTTTAAAACCATTAGCTATTGGTAAGTTAAATGGTGGTTATGTTGTAGCTAGTGAAACATGTGCATTTGAAGTTATTGGTGCTGAATATATTAGAGATGTTGAACCAGGTGAAATAGTTGTTATTGATGAGGATGGATTACATAGTTGTAGTTATTCACATTATAAGGCTCATAAAATGTGTGCGATGGAGTACATCTATTTTGCTAGACCTGATAGTGATATTGAAGGATGTAACGTTCATACATTCCGTAAAGAAAGTGGAAAACTTTTATATAAGGAAGCACCTGCATTAGCTGATATTGTTGTTGGTGTTCCTGATTCAAGCTTAAGTGCTGCATCTGGTTATGCAGAAGCTTCAGGTATTCCATATGAAATGGGATTAATTAAAAATAAATACGTTGGTAGAACATTTATTCAACCTTCTCAAGAATTAAGAGAACGTGGTGTTAAAATGAAACTATCAAGTGTATCTAGTATTATTAGAGATAAAAGAGTTGTTTTAATTGATGATTCAATTGTTAGAGGAACAACTAGTAAACAAATTGTTAAATTATTAAGAGATGCAGGAGCTAAAGAAGTGCATGTTAGAATTGCATCTCCAACAATGCAACATTGTTGTTATTACGGTGTTGATACATCTAGTAAAAAAGATTTAATTTCGGCTAAACATAGTGTTGATGAGGTATGTGAAATTATTGGTGCAGATAGTTTAGCATTCTTATCAGTAGAATCATTATATAAGGCTGCAAAAAGAACAGGTATGTGTGCTGCATGTTTTGATGGTAAATATCCAACAGAATTATACAGTATTAAACAAGATGAAGAATAAGAGGTTTATGAATATGGCAAAGAGTTATGAAAATGCAGGTGTTAATTTAGAAGCTGGATATGAAGTTGTATCTAGAATTAAAAAACATGTTGCTAGTACTAAAAGAGTTGGTTCTATGGGTGGAATTGGTTCTTTCGGTGGTATGTTTGATTTAAGTGCTTTAAATATTGCTGATCCAGTTTTAGTAAGTGGTACTGACGGTGTTGGTACAAAATTAAAATTAGCATTTGAAATGGATAAACATGATACTATTGGTATTGATGCGGTTGCTATGTGTGTTAATGATGTTTTAGCTCAAGGAGCTGAACCATTATACTTTTTAGATTATGTAGCTATCGGACATAATATCCCTGAAAAGGTTGAACAAATTGTTTATGGTGTTAGTCAAGGTTGTATTCAAGCTGGATGTGCATTAGTTGGTGGTGAAACAGCTGAAATGCCTGGTATGTATAGTGATGGTGAATATGATATTGCTGGTTATACAACAGGTGTAGTTTCTAAGTCAAAAATTATTGATGGATCTAAAGTTAGTGTTGGAGATATTTTATTAGGTATTGAATCTAGTGGTGTACATTCTAATGGTTTTAGTTTAGTTCGTAAAGTTGTTAGTGATGCAAATTTAGATTTACATAAGGTATATCCTGAATTAGATGAAAACAAAAAGTTAGGTGAAGTTTTATTAACTCCAACTAATATTTATGTTAAAGAAGTTTTAGAAGTAATCAAAACTATTGATGTTCATGGTGTTGCCCATATTACTGGTGGTGGTTTTGATGAAAATATTCCAAGAATCTTAAAAGATGGTCAAGGTATTGTTGTTAAAGAAGATTCATTTGAAATCTTACCTATCTTTAAATTCTTAGAAGCTAAAGGTGGAATTCCTCATAGAGAAATGTTTAATATTTTCAATATGGGTATTGGTATGGTTTTAGCTATTAATGAAAAAGATGTAAAAGTCGCACAAGAAATATTAGCTAAATATAATCGTAAGAGTTATGTAATTGGTCACATTACAGATGAAGAAGGAGTAAAAATCATCTAATGAAAAGATTAGCTGTCTTTGCATCTGGTAGTGGATCTAATTTTGAAGCTATTCAACAAGCAATTTTAGATGGTAAAATTCAAGATGCTGAAATTGTATTAATGGTATGTGATAAACCAAAAGCATATGTTGTTGAAAGAGCTAAAAATCATAATATAAGAAGCTTTGTTTTTAATGCAAAGAATTATGAAAGTAAAAGTGAATATGAAGCTGAAATAGTAAATTTATTAAATGAATTAAAAGTAGATTTAGTATGTTTAGCTGGATATATGAAAATTGTTGGTGAAGTATTATTAAATAGTTATGAAGGACGTATTATTAATATTCATCCAGCATTACTTCCTTCATTTAAAGGAGCACATGGTATTGCTGATGCCTTTAATTATGGTGTTAAGGTATTTGGTGTTACAATTCATTATGTTAATAGTGGAATTGATGAAGGTAAAATTATTAGCCAAAAGGCTTTTGAATATTATGGAAATGATATAGAAGAATTAGAGAATATGATTCATAAAGTTGAACATGAATTATATCCTCATACTATAAATGAATTACTTAAGGAGTTAAACGATGAGAGCGTTAATTAGTGTTAGTGATAAAACTGGTGTAGTTGAATTTGCTAAAAATCTAGTTGATTTAGGATTTGAAATTATTTCAACTAGTGGTACTAAAAGAGTATTAGAAGAAGCTGGTATTAGAATTATTAATATCAGTGATGTAACAGGTTTCCCTGAAATTTGTGATGGTAGAGTTAAGACTTTACATCCAAAAGTTCATGGTGCTTTACTTGCAAGAAGAGATGATGAAAGTCATTTACAAGCTTTAAGAGAAAATGATATTGAATTTATTGATTTAGTTTGTGTAAATTTATATCCATTTGAAGCTACTATCAAAAAAGAAAATGTAACAATGGAAGAAGCTATTGAAAATATTGATATAGGTGGTCCTTCTATGTTAAGAAGTGCTGCTAAGAACTATAAAGATGTTACAGTAGTAACTAATCCAGAAGATTATGAAACTGTAATCAATGAAATTAAAGAATTCGGTAATACTACTTTAAAAACTCGTCTTGTTTTATCTGCAAAGGCTTATACACATACAGCGGATTATGATGCAATTATTTCTACATATATGCGTAAACAAGCTGAATTAAGTGAAATTTTAAGATTAAGATTTGAAGAAAAACAATCTTTAAGATATGGTGAAAATCCACATCAACAAGCTAAATTCTATAAGACAAGTGAAAATGTTAGTTATAGTTTAGCTAACTCTGTTCAAATTCAAGGTAAAGAATTATCTTATAACAATATTCAAGATGCGAATGCTGCATTAAATATTGTTAGAGAATTTGGTAATGTACCTTTTGCAGTTGGTTTAAAACATATGAATCCATGTGGTGCTGCAATTGGAGAAAACTTAATTGATGCATGGACTAAAGCATATAAGGCTGACCCAGTATCAATTTATGGTGGTATTGTAGCTACTAACCAAGTTGTTGATAAAGAAGCGGCTAAATTAATGAAATTCACTATTCCTAGTGAAGGTGAAGAAAAACAATCTTTATTCTTAGAAGTTATTTTAGCTCCTAAATTTACTGAAGAAGCTAAAGAAGAATTTTCAAAACGTAAGAATTTAAGACTTATTGAATATGTATTAGATGAATATCCAGTAATGGATCAATATGTAACTGTTAATGGTGGTTTATTAGTTCAAGATCAAGATGTTAAAACTAAAGAAGTAACTATTGATATGACAGTTACTGAAACTAAACCAACTGAACAAGAATTAACAGATATGGATTTTGGTTTTAAAATTGTTAAACATGTTAAATCTAACGCTATCGTTATTTGTAAAGATGGTGTTACTTTAGGTGTTGGTGCTGGTCAAATGAATCGTGTTGGTTCAGCTAAAATTGCTATTGAAGAAGCTCATGCTAAGGGTGTAAAAGAAGGTTTAGTATTAGCTTCTGATGGTTTCTTACCTTTTGGTGATACAGTTGAATATGCATCAGAAAATGGTGTTGTTGCAATTGTTCAACCTGGTGGTTCTATTCGTGACGAAGAATCTATTGAAACTGCAAATAAAAATAATATGAGCATGTTATTTACAGGCATGCGTCACTTCAAACACTAATGAAGGTAATGGTTATAGGGTCTGGCGGTAGATGTCACGCTATTGTTAAGGCACTAAGTAAAAGTGAAAAAGTTGCAAGAATTTATGCCGCTCCAGGTAATGATGGAATGAGCGAACTTGCAACTTTAATTCCAATTTCAGCTACTAATGTTAGTGAATTAGTAGCGTTTGCTAAAATTGAAAATATGGACTTAACTGTTGTTGGTCCAGAAGTGTCATTAGCTGCAGGTGTAGTTAATGAATTTGAAAAGAATGGATTAAAAATTTTTGGTCCTACAAAGGAAGCTGCTACAATTGAAAGTAGTAAAAGCTTTGCAAAGGATTTAATGAAAAAATATAATATTCCTACAGCTGATTTTGAAATATTCAGTGATTTTGAAAAAGCATTAGAATATGCTAAAACTAAAACTTTACCATTAGTATTAAAATATGATGGTTTAGCAGCTGGTAAAGGGGTTGTAATTTGTCACACTATTGAAGAAGTTATAGATAACTTAAGAGATATGTTAGTTGAAGATAAATTCGGTGAACCTAAACTAGTTATTGAAGAATTTTTAGAAGGTCCTGAATTTTCATTTATGTGCTTTGTTAGTAATTTAGATGTATATCCACTTGTGATTTCACAAGATCATAAACGTGCTTATGATGGTGATATGGGTCCTAATACTGGTGGTATGGGAGCTTATAGTGGAGTACCTATTATTGAACAAGCTGACGTAGATTATGCTTTAGAACACATTATGAAACCAACTGCTGCCGCATTAGCTAAAGAAGGTAAACCATTCAAAGGTTTATTATATGGTGGATTAATGAAAACTAAAGATGGTGTTAAAGTTATTGAATTTAATGCTAGATTTGGTGATCCAGAAACTGAAGTTGTATTACCAAGATTAGAAAGTGATATTTATGATGCATTCATTAATGTTATTGATGGTGAACCTGTAGAATTAAAATGGAATGATAACTATACTTTAGGTATCGTTTTAGCTTCTAAAGGCTATCCAGGTGCATATATTAAAGGTGATACAATTGAAGGTTTAGATGAAGTTGAATCAGACGTTTATCATATGGGAACTAGAATAGTTAATGGTAAATATACTGTTAATGGTGGTAGAGTAGTGATTGTTGTTGGATCTGGTAAAACATTAAAAGAAGCTCAAGAAAAAGCTTTAGAAGATGTTAAAAAGATTAAATGTGATTCATTATTCTATCGTAGTGATATAGGCTATAGAGCTTTATAATTTATAAAATATAGGAGGGGTACTTGATGTGTAAGTATACAATAGATGAAATCAAAAAGATAGTTGAAAAAGAAAATATTAGATATATTCGTCTACAGTTTACTGATATGGATGGTTTTTTAAAGAACGTAGAAATTCCAAGCTATCGATTAGATGATGCATTAAATGGTGATGTTATGTTTGATGGTTCATCAGTTGAAGGCTTTGTTAGAAGTGATGAAGCAGATATGTTCTTGATTCCTGATCTTGATACGTTTTTAATATCAAGTTGGGAAGATACATCATATGGTAAAGTTGCTAGATTTATTTGTGATGTATATCAGATTTCTCATACTGATCCTTCAGGTAAAGAACCATATCCTGGTGACCCTAGAGGTATATTGAAAAGAAATTTAAAGGAAATGGAAAAATTAGGTTACTCTAAATTTAATGTTGGAGTTGAACCTGAATTCTTCTTATTCAAAATTGAAAATGGGAAACCAACATTAAATTATAATGATAATGGTGGTTACTTTGATGTTTCTCCTATTGACTCATCAGAAGACTGTAGAAGAGATATAGTATTAGAATTACAAAAGATTGGTTTTGTTATTGAGGCAGCTCATCATGAGGTGAGTCCTGGACAACATGAAATAGATTTTAAGTTTGATAGTGCTTTAGAAGCCTGTGATAGTGTTCAAACATTTAAATTAGTTGTTAAGAATGTTGCTAAACGTCATGGTTTACATGCTACGTTTATGCCAAAACCTATTGTTGGAATAAATGGTTCTGGTATGCACTGTAATACATCTTTAATGGATTTAAAAGGACATAATGTGTTTTATGATGAAACTACAGATAATAAGTTATCATCTACTGCATTAAAATGGATTGATGGTATATTAGATCATGCAAGAGGATTTACATTAATTACAAATCCAATTGTAAATTCATATAAAAGAATTGTTCCTGGTTATGAAGCACCTTGCTATATTGCATGGAGTGATTCTAATCGTACAACAATGATTCGTATTCCAGCAGCTAGAGGCAATAAAACTAGAGCTGAGGTAAGAAGTGTGGATGTAGCATCAAATCCATATTTAGCTTGTTCTGTATTACTTGCAGCTGGTTTAGACGGTATTAAAGGTAATTGTAGTAGCCATGAACCTATCCGTAAAAACTTATTTGAACAATCATCTAAAGATAGAGATGAATTAGGTATTAAGGCATTACCAGCTAACTTATATGAAGCTATTGAATGTTTTAAAAATGATAATGTTATTCAAGAAGCTGTTGGTGATGTAATGACTGAAAAAATTATTGAAGCTAAGAGTCTTGAATGGGATGAATATAGAACTCAAGTAACTGAGTGGGAAATTAAAAAATATTTAACAAAGTATTAATAAGAGGTGAAGAAAAATGTCTAAATTTGATAATATTAGAATTGGTTTAACTTTTGATGATGTTTTATTGGTACCATTAAAATCAGATGTATTACCTGGTGATGTATCACTTAAAACTAATTTAACTAGAGATATTGAATTAAATATTCCAATTGTATCTGCCGCAATGGATACAGTTACTGAATCTGCAATGGCTATTGCATTAGCTAGAGAAGGCGGATTAGGATTTATTCATAAAAATATGAGTATTGAAGCTCAAGCTAAACAAGTTGATTTAGTAAAACGTAATGAAGCTGGTATGATTTTAGATCCAGTTGTTTTATCTAAAGATTCAACAACTTTAGAAGCTTATGAAAAAATGGAAGAATATAATGTTAGTGGTTTACCAATCGTTGATGAAGAACGTCATTTAGTGGGCATTATTACTTCTAGAGATTTAAAATATTTAACTCTTGATGATACTAAAGTTGAAGATGTTATGACTAAAGATAATTTAGTTACTGCAAAAAAAGGTATTGAACTTGCAGAAGCTAAAAAGATTTTATGGGAAAATAGAATTGAAAAATTACCTATTTTAGATGAAGAAGGTAAATTAGTAGGTTTAATTACTTCTAGAGATATTGATAATACACGTATTTATCCTAATGCTTGTAAAGATGCACAAGGTAGATTAAGATGTGGTGCCGCTGTTGGTGTAGGTGCTGATATGATGGAACGTGTTAAAGCGTTAGTTGAAGCTGGTGTAGATGTTATCACTATTGATAGTGCACATGGTCATTCTAGAAATATTATTGAAGCTGTTAAATCAATTAGAAAAGCTTATCCAAAATTACCATTAATAGCTGGTAATATTGTTACAAAAGAAGCTGCAGCTGAATTAATTGAAGCTGGTGTTGATACAGTTAAAGTTGGTATTGGTCCTGGTTCTATTTGTACAACACGTGTTGTTGCAGGTGTAGGTGTACCTCAAATTACTGCTGTTAATGATGTTTATGAATATTGTAAAGATAAAGATGTACATGTTATTGCCGATGGTGGTTTAAAATTATCTGGTGATGTTGTTAAAGCTTTAGCTGCTGGTGGTAGCTGTGTAATGTTAGGTTCTTTATTAGCTGGTTGTGATGAAGCACCAGGTGAAGAAATTATCTTTAATGGACGTAAGTTTAAATCATATGTAGGTATGGGTTCATTAGCTGCTATGAAACGTGGTAGTGCTGACCGCTATTTCCAAAAGAAAGATGTATCTGCAAAAAAATTAGTACCAGAAGGTATTGAAGGTAGAGTGGCATATAAAGGTGCTTTAGTTGATACTATTTATCAATTATGTGGTGGTATTCGTTCTGGTATGGGTTATTGTGGAGCTCCTGATTTAAAATACTTACGTGAAAATGCTGAATTTATTAGAATCACAAATGCAGGCTTAAAGGAATCACATCCACATGATGTTGAAATTACTGTAGAAGCTCCAAACTATAATAAATAATATATAATTTTAAGATATAAGAGGAAGAATATTATGTATTTACCAAATAAAAGACCTGAAAATATAGAAAGAATTACAACTTTAGAATTAGCTAATAAGTTTATTGATGAACAAGTTAAGTTAGTTAAGGAACAAGTTGGTGATAAAAAAGTTTTATTAGCATTATCTGGTGGTGTAGATAGTAGTGTTGTTGCGGCATTATTAATTAAAGCTATCGGTAAACAATTAGTATGTGTTCATGTTAACCATGGATTAATGCGTAAAGGTGAAAGTGAACAAGTTATCGAAATTTTCCAAAATGGATTAGACGCTAATCTTATTTATGTTGACGCTACTGATAGATTTTTAGATTTATTAAAAGATGTATCAGAACCAGAAACTAAGCGTAAGATTATTGGTAATGAATTTGTTAAAGTATTTGATGAAGAATCATCAAAATTAAAAGATATTCCTTTCTTAGCTCAAGGTACAATTTATCCAGATATTATTGAAAGTGATGGTGTTAAAGCTCATCATAATGTTGGTGGTTTACCTGAAGATATGGAATTTGAATTAGTAGAACCAGTAAGATTATTATATAAAGATGAAGTTAGAGTAGTTGGTAGAGCTTTAGGCTTACCTGCTGAAATGGTTGACCGTCAACCATTCCCAGGCCCAGGTTTAGGTGTTAGATGTTTAGGTGCTATTACTAGAGATAGACTTCATGCTTTAAGAGAGTCTGATGCTATTTTACGTGAAGAATTCGATAAAGCAGGATTAACTAGTAAAGTATGGCAATTCTTTACTGTAGTACCTGATTTTAGAACTACAGGTGTAAAAAATGGTAAACGTGCTTATGACTGGCCAGTTATCATTCGTGCTGTAAATACTGTTGATGCAATGGTATGTACTGTACCTGAAATTGAATACTCAGTTTTAAAGAAAATTACAGAAAGAATTTTATCTGAAGTAGATGGTGTATGTCGTGTGTTATATGATTTATCACCAAAACCATCTGCAACTATTGAGTGGGAATAATTCTAAAAACACATTTTAAAGAGTCCTCTTCACGAGGGCTTTTTTCTTGAAAATATCAAACTAATTTTATATTATTTTAGAACTTTCTTAATAAATAAATTCAAAAAAACATAAGTGAATACATTATGAGTTGGTTATTTATATTTAAAACAAAATTTTAAGTATTTTATAAATAAAATAAATAATTGTATTTTAAATAGAATTTATATGAATTTAGATAAGAAATTGTTGAAGATGATGAAAAATGTGGTATAATATTTAAGGTGAATTTATAAAATTCATAGAAAAAGTCAAAACAATTTATAAAAATTTTAAAAAATAAAGGAGAATGTAAAATGAAAAAGACTAAAGTAGTTTGTACAATTGGTCCAGCTAGTGAACAAAAAGATTCATTAGAAAGATTAATTGGTACAGCAGGAATGAACTGTATGCGTATGAACTTCTCTCATGGTGATTACGAAGAACAAGGATTCCGTATTAAAAATGTTAAAGCATTAAATGCTGAAAAAGGCTGGAACACAGGTATGATCTTAGATACTAAAGGTCCAGAAATCAGAACTGGTTATTTAGAAAATGATGAACCAGTTATGTTACGTACTGGTGATATCATCCGTATCACTATGGACTATTCATTCTTAGGTAACGCTAAGAAAGTTGCTATTTCTTACCCAGGTTTATATGAAGATATCGCTGTTGGTGGTAGAATCTTAATCGAAGATGGTAACTTAACTTTAAAAGTATTAGAAAAAGATGAAGCTACTAGAGAATTAGTATGTGAAGCACAAAATGATCGTAAATTAAAAAATAAGAGAAACTGTAATGTTCCAGGCGTAATCTTAAATATGCCTTACATTTCTCCAAAAGATAAAGCAGATATGGAATTCGCTTGTGATCAAGATTTAGATTTCATCGCTGCATCATTCGTTCGTAGAGCTGATGATATCCGTCAAATCCGTGAAATCTTAGCTGCTAAAGGTAACGATCATATCAAAATCATTTCTAAGATTGAAAACCAAGAAGGTGTTTCAAACATGGAAGAAATCATCAGATTATCTGATGGTGTAATGGTTGCTCGTGGTGACTTAGGTGTTGACGTTGACGCTTGGGATTTACCAGATATCCAAAAACAAATGATTTACTTAGCTCAATCTCAAGGTAAAATCGTTGTTACTGCAACTCAAATGTTAGACTCTATGCAACAAAACCCAAGACCAACTAGAGCTGAAGTTAGTGATGTTCATAACGCAGTATTAGATGGTACTTGTGCTACAATGTTATCAGGTGAATCTGCTCAAGGTGATTATCCATTCGAAGCTGTATCATATATGGCTAAGATTGATGAAAGAGCTGAAGATTTCATCGATCATCAATTAATGATTGAAAACGTAGTTTATGGTAAAGAAGATAAAGATGAAGATGATGCTATCGGTTTAGCAGCAGCTACATTAGCAGCTACATTTGACATTCCTGCAATCGTTGCTGAAGGTTCAGTTGAATTAGCATTAGCATTATCTCAATACCGTCCAGCATCAGACATTTTCTATGCTGTTAAGACTAACGCTGAAGCTCGTACTCTTGCAATCGTTTGGGGTGTACAAGCAGTAGTTGGTACTTATGAAGATGCATTCGCAAAAGCTGTATCTTCATTAGGCTTAGAAGCTGGTGAAAAATTATTAAAGGTTACTGACTGCAAGTTAGAAATCGTTGAAGCTTAATTAAGTTAAATTTATGGAGTGACCTAGTCACTCCATTTTTTTAGGAGTAAATATGAAATATTTAATTTTCTCGGATTTACATGGTTCAATTGAATCAATGGAAAAAATTATTGAAAAATTTAAGTATCATAATTGTGATAAACTTATTTGTTTAGGTGATGTATTATATCATGGACCTAGAAATGATTTACCGGCACATTATAATCCGAAAGCGGTTATTAAATTAATTAATGAATATAAGGATAAAATCTTATGTATTCAAGGAAATTGTGATGCTGAAGTAGATCAAATGGTTTTAGATTTTCCAATTATTAAAGATTATGTTTTAAAAGTTAGTAATAAAGATGTTTATCTTTGTCATGGACATCATTTAGATAACATGAAATATGATGTTGTTTTACATGGTCATACACATGTTACTGGTGTAAAAGAAAAAGAAGGTAAAATATATATTAATCCAGGTAGTGTTACTATTCCTAAAGAAAACACTAATAGAGGATATATCATATTAGAAAACAATACTTTTACATTCTATGATTTAGATGAAAATGTCATATTAGTTTATAATTTATAATAAATTTAGCTCATTTTTTAAAAATGAGCTTTTATTTTTTTAAAAAATACATTTTTTTGTCTATATATTATATGAAGGGATAAGTGTATGCTATATGTATAAGAAGAAAGAATTAATATTTTTAATAATTATTGTAATAGCCTTATTCATATTTGGCTTTACACTAACTATAGATAAAAAAGAAAATGAATATATAGATAAAAAAAGTTTGATAGTTATTAATGTTGATGGTGAAATAGCTCGTAAGACCAAATTAGAATTTCAAAGTCAAACCACATATGGAAGTGTGTTTCTTAAGGTGAAAAGTTTATTAAATGAATATAGTGATTTATCAGGATATGATCTTTATGAACCTATAAAAGTTAGTATGGATATTAATATTCCTACAATTGATAGAAATAATCATTATGATAGTAGTGTATTCATTAATATAAATTCTGCTACTAAACAACAATTGATGTCTTTACCTCAAATTGGTGAAAAAAGAAGTGAAAAAATTTTAGAATATATAAAAAATAATGGGAAGATAAAGACATGGGAAGAATTTTTTAAGATTGTGAGTATGAAAGATGAATATAAAAATGAAATTAAAAAACAAGCCATATTGTAATGAATTACATTTCTTTTTATTTGCCATTGTTTTAACAATATTATCTGTATATCATTATTTTATATGTATATTATTGATTATATATCTAATTTTTATTTTCAAAAAAACAAAACTTTTTATACCAATAGTATCAACTATATTGATATTTTTGATATCTATGTACATTCAAAAAGTTGTTCAAAAAGTATATGATGATGAATTATATAGAGGTGAATTTGTTGTAGAAGAGCTAAAAGATAATTACATAATTATAAAAGAAAAGATTAAAGTAGTTGTTTATACTAAAGATATAAAAGTTATACCAGGTGATGTAATTGATGTTGAACTAAAATTATCTAAAATTGAAAATGGTTCTTATTATGGTGATTTTGATTCAAAGCTTTATTATCAATCTAAAAGAATATATAACAGTGGTAAAATTATAGATTATGAAATTGTAGGTACTAAAATTACTATAAATAATTTAAAATTTAAAATAAGAAATTTTTTTAAGAGTAAGTTAGAAATAAGATCATTTGAATATTTAGATGCCATAATATTTGGTAATAATGAAATAGAAGACGAAGTAAATAAATCTTACAAATCATTATATATATCACACATTTTAACTATTAGTGGTATGCATATTATGTTTTTTTATTATCTATTAACTAATTTTTTTAAGAAGTTTTTTAGTATAGATGGAGAATTTATTTCTACTAGTTTAATTTTTTTATATGTTCTTTTATTGGGTTTTCCTGTTTCTGCAACTAGATCTTTTTTGTTTTTATTAATTTCACTATTTAATAAAGTAGGATACATAAAATATACTAAACTAGATATATTATCAATTTCTTTTATTTTTATGGTTATTATAAATCCATTTATTGCAAACCAAACCGGTTTTGTTCTAACTTATTTGATTAGTTTTTCTTTAATATTTATGAATGAATTTACTGATAATCTATCAAAAAATAAAAAAGGAATATTAAATTCATTAATTTGTATATTAGTATCATTACCAATTGTAATAAATATGAATAATAAAATAGCGATCTTAGGAATTATATTTTCTGTCTTTTTATCTATATTTTTACCTAAGCTTTTACTTAGTATAGGGATAATTATGTTGATATTTCCTAATAAAATTTATGAATATGTATTTATAGGCTTAAATAAGGTGTTAATTATACTTTCAAATAATGCACTTATGATTAGATTTCCACAAATAAATATCATAGAAATGCTAATATACTATGCAATTTTGGTATTTATTTTGATTTGTATGATAAAAAAGGATAACATAGTTAAGAGTTTTATTGTATTAGTAATTTATTTAATATGTGTTAAGAACGTATGTATAATGCCATATTATAAGATTACATTTATAGATGTAGGCCAAGGGGATTCTACATTAATTCAAACTCATCATGGAAAACGTAATATCTTAATTGATTCATACAATAATTTAGATTATTTAGAAAGTTTAGGTACAAATCATATAGATTATATTTTTATATCTCATTTTGATAAAGATCATGTATCTACATTGAATGATATAATAGATGATTATAAGGTAAAAATGATATATTATTCAGAAAAATCTGTAACTGAAGAATACATTAAAAATGATAATTGGATAAATTTGAATGCAGGTGATGAGTTAAATATTGAAGGAGTAAGGATTTCTGTTTTAGGACCACTAAAGGATTATAATAGTTTAAATTTAAATTCTTTGGTTCTTAAGATTTATATTAATTCTAATACATTTTTATTTACTGGAGATATAAATGAAGAAGTTGAGTTAGACCTTATAGATATTTATGAATCTCAGTTAAAAAGTGATGTTTTAAAGGTTGCACATCATGGTTCAAAAACATCATCATCTATTAGTTTTTTAGATTATGTTAAACCAAAGTATTCGATAATTTCGGTCTCAAATTATAATAACTATGGTTTGCCTAATGATGAAATCTTACAAAGATTGGATAAATATAGTAAACTATATTTAACTAAAAATAATGGTAATATAACCTTTAAAATATATGAAAATAATATGAAAGTGTTATCTTTTAGATGAAAATGCTGAAATAACACTTTTTTTAGTGCTTTTTTTGAATATTTATGATAAAATCATAAAACATAGATTATTTATACGCGAGGGAGTCGATAATATGTTAGAAAATAATCAAATTTTAGAAAATGAAGAAAAAATTCAACAACCTAAGAAAAATCATGTAGTTGAAATCGACTTAAAGAAAGGTGAAAAACGTAAGCTTACATTATTAGGCTTTAAAGGTAAAGTAGCATTATCAATTATCTTAATGGTTTATTTAACTATTGGTTTAGCTGTTGCTGCATTAGTTGCGTTATCAACTGATGATATTTATCTAGCCTTATTATTAGTTGGAATCATTATAGTTGCAAGTATAGTTTTTCCGATTGTTCTTACAAAAGTTATTAGATCTCACAAGAGAAGATATCTTTTAAAGAGTGATTCATTAAGTGATTTAGTAGACTATTTAGATTGTCCTAATTATGAAGAAAAAGTAAGAATGGATGATAAGAAAATCACATTTGAATCAGATGAAGAAGAAGTTGATTATTATGATGAATTTGAAGAAGATGTAGAAGATGATGAATCTACAACATATGTTCATTCATATACTGAAATTAACTTTGAAGAAATGGTTTTAGATGTTGTTAAATATGCCGGAAAGAAAGGTTTATCTACCGATGTTGCAAGTGTTAGATCTTTTTTAAGTGCTATTAACAGTTCTCACTTAATCGAAATTAATTCTAAAAACTTAGAGGTTTCTAAAAAGTTTTTAGATATCATGAGTGAATATCTTTCTAGAAAGCCTTTCTACGCTAAAGAAAATCAAAGTTGGGAAGCACCAGAAGATATTTTATGGAAGAAACATAATAACACTGTTGTTGAAACTGAAATTTTAAAAAGTGTATTACATGCTTCTAAAAATAAGAACAATTTTACATTCTTAGGTTTAGTTGATGTACACTACTCAAAATTAGAATCTTATTTCAGTCAATTCTTAAACTTCGTTAATTATCCAAGTCGTAGATTATTAATTGAAGTTTCCGCTAAATTTAATAATGGCGTAGATCCTGCAGGTAAAGTTTCAATCCCTAAAAACGTTTGGTTTATCGTATTCCCTAAGCAAAATATAGAAAATAAAGCTTCAAGCAAAATAGCAAAAAATTTAGTATCAATTGAAATAAATGGTTCATTAATTGAAGTTGAATCTGCTGATTTAACACAAGAAAATACTTTAATTGATCAATTCGAATATTCAGTTAATAAAGTAGCTGATGAATGTGATATCAGTGAAGAATTATGGAAGAAATATGATGAGTTCATTAAAAAGGTTAGTGGAATAGTTGAGTTAGATTTAAATGACAAATATTTCTATGGAGTAGAAAATTTTGCCACAATGTATGCATCTACTGGTGCTGATGAAGCTCAAGCAGTTGATAATGTTATTAACTCAAAGATTTTACCATTAGTTCTAAATAATAAAGATTTAGATGTTAATGAGGTAAATATGTTAATTGAATCTGTTGAAAATATTTTTGATACAGAAGGCTTTACTGTTACATTAAAGACATTAAATAAATTAAAGGAAAACTAAGAAAGGAGTAGTCATTTTACTGACACGTATTAAATATGTTTTTAGAAAAATTATGGGAAATACTTTCTAGCAAAACAGCGATAATTGCATATGTTGTATTATTATTACTTCTTATAATTTTCCTTGCTGGTTTTATGATTGCAGATGAACATAGAAAACCATTAATTATTAGAAAAGGTAATGCGCCTGTATCTACACCAAAAAGAGGTGGAGGTAGAAGACCTGGTGAAGCATTAGGTAATCCTAATTTTAATGGTCCAGTGACAACTAAGGAAGTTGTAAAAGAACCAACAATTATAAAAGTTGAAACAGAAGCTGTTTTAAAGAAAGAAAACAAAGAAGAACAAACAGACGAATCAAGATTCTTCATGTTAACACAAATAGATGAAAAATATAAAGATTATAAGGCACCTAATTACGTTAACAGAATTGGATTAGAAGAATTATGTAATCAATTTAGAAACTTTATGTCATATAAGTTACACCTATACTATAACATATCAGATATTA
>JBGVFV010000072.1:0-2706 GCA_045121295.1 Candidatus Pelethenecus sp. | reverse complement strand
GCAAAATATGCTCCCTATAAATCTTTAAAATCAATTTCACCATTCATGAATTTTTTCCATTTTGTTTCAGTTTTAGGATTAAGTGGTCGTCTATCATATTTAAAAATAAGTCGTTTAAAATCATCTACTGTATAATTTAATGAATCACTTACCATATGTATAATTGTATCTTGTCTTTGTAAATATTGTTTATATCCTATATATGTTTTTGTATTTAGTTTTTTCTCTGCCTTTTTTTGTTTTTGCCATGCTGACACTACATATCCTGTCTGTAAATCATATACTGTATAACTAGTATATCCTTTTCCAAATTGACTTCCACTAGCAAAACTTAATAATACTTTACATCCTGTTTCATCAAATTGTAATTCAATTACTTTGCCTTGTCTTACTGAATATTGTAATTTCCCCAATGAATAGTTGCGTTGTTTTAATCTATGTAAGCAGTGGTCTGTAACGTTTATCCCTTTTTCCATTATAACTTCATCAACCAATGCTTCTAAATATCGTTGCTCTAACTCAGTAAAATCTTTGAACAATTTACACACCATTGTTTTTTCATTTTCACCCATATTTATTGCCCCCTTATTTAATTTACCCTACATTACTATTATATTATTCTTTGTTGCCATATATGCTTTTAAAATTAAAATAATCTTCTTTTGTACAACGGTTATGAGTATTCCCCATATATTGCCAGTGAAATTTTTTATGGCAATTTTCACATAAACAAACACCATTGTCAATATTTGTTCTTTCTTCGGGGAAATATTTGTAACAATTCAAATGGTGAGAGAATAATTTTCCACCAAACTGTCCACAACAATCACAAGTGAAATTTGCTCGTTGTTTTACTTCTCTTGACCATTTTTTATGTACTTCATTATTTCGCTTATCTCTTCTTTCTTCATCAGTTAAATTAGGATTATATGCAGGATTTAATTCACCAATCATTGCTTTACTTCTTTCACTTAATTGTTCACTATGTATACATCCACAACTTCTTGTAGGTTTTGTTGTTCTTGTTAATGCGTTTGTTTCGACATATGTTGTATTCCCACACTCACATTTACATTCCCAAACTGCACCTCGTCTTGTATTTGTTCCTGCTCTTTCAATAACTGTCAACCTACCAAATTTTTGCCCTACTAAATCTTTAGCGTGTTCTTTTGCTTTTTCTCTTTGTAAGCATCCGCAACTTTTAGACTTACCATCTTTTAAACCATGACCAGCAACTATTTTTATTGCTCCACAATCACATTGACATTCCCAATATGTTTTTCTATTTTTAGTTTCATAAAAACGTATAACTGTCCATCTATTAAATTTTTGTCCTGTTAAATCAATCGTTTTTCTAGCCATATGTTATCAACTCCTTACTATAATATATGTACTATATTAGTAGCATATGCTACTAATATAGTAATTTTTCAAGTTGTTTTCTTAACCATAATTCACCAGTATTTCTACAAGTTGTTGGTGCAATCCAATCTTCTGTTTTTTCTACATATGTCCAAACTTCATCTGCTCGAACTTGTTCATCTTTTGTCGAACTTGCGTTATATCCTACTAAATTTCCATTAACCCAAATTCTATTATTTTGTCCAACTCTAATTTTAAAATATAATCCTAAGTCAATACGTACCTCTTCAACTTCTTTTAAATCATTTAAAACTTGTTCCACTGTTGGTTTATTTTGAGAGTTGTATGTAATATTTGTTTTTCTTGCAAAATGTTGTTGTAATTTGTCGTGTTCTGCAAATAATTCATCACCCTCTAATAAACGTACTTGAGGTAAATTGTAATCAACATTAAATTCTTTTACTTCTTTTACATTTTTACTCATAATATCAATCTCCTTAAATGTCTGTGGTCGACTTTGTTGTTCGGTACATTATATATATGTACCTCGATAGAGGCATATGCCTCATTTTTCTAATTCTTTTTTTATCTTACACTTTTATTATATTATATTTCTTTTGCTTTTTCAACCTCTAATTCTATAAATCACTTAAAGGTTTAAAATCATTACACCATTCTCTAAATATTACTAATTCCACTGGTTTACCATTTTTATTGCCCATTGTCATAAATCCTATTGGTTCGACACTATTCTCAAATACTACTTCTCTGCCATCCGCCACACTTACCCAATCATATGCTCCAATATGTTCTGTCATGCCATTATTAATCATGTCAATTTCATGTAATTCTTTTCTAAAAATTCCAATTTCCATCATACTATCAAACCCCTTTTTTATTTTTTCTCTTGTTGTAATATTATTATATTACAACCGATAGGGGTTTTCAACCCCTTTTATGTATTTTTTCTTATTTTTTTCTTGCTAACCAAATTGTTTTACTTGTATATCTACCATTACCCCAATCATCACTTAATGCCTCTTTTTTCCCCATTCTGCGAACTCTACTTGCCCCTGGTTTATGATAGTATCTTCCACTAGGTGTACGTTTGATGTAATGAAAATCCCCATCTCCCGAACCTGCTCCAACTTTGAAACCAATTAACCATTCTCCCTCTTCTAATTTTTCATCAGGTGAGTCAACTCTGCGTAAGTTTGGTACATTGTTTAACATCCACTCTGCTCCACGTTCTGCACTTTCGTTAAAATCATCTTCATCATAGTCATATTCCCACATATCAAAATCATATAACTCTTCACACTCTTCTTCTGTATCACAAGGCAA
>JBGVFV010000071.1:0-3225 GCA_045121295.1 Candidatus Pelethenecus sp. | reverse complement strand
TTTGGATGACCTAAAGTAATTAAATTACCTTGTTTATCCCTTGCACCAACACTCGTATCACCGTCTACGTAAGTATAATAAGTTTGTCTATAATCTTCATGGACTATTTCAGTGTTGATTGCTGTTGTATTTGACAGTGTTAAGAATGTTAATGTGGTTAATAGTACGTTCATTATTTCATCTCCTTATATAACTTATTTTAACGTGTTTTAACGTGTTTTAATTTTGTTCCTTCCAACTAGTCGGAACAGATGTTTCCTCCCCACATAAACGAATTATGCGAGTGTGGGGAGTATTTTTTCCGTTTTATATTATTATTTTCCTGAACTTCCTAATGCTCCCATACCACGTTCTGATTCAAAATGTTTTAATGTTTCAAAATCAACTTCGTATGTATGAAGTTCTGGAACTTCTACCATAATAAATTGTGCAATACCTTTTGTATAAGGATACACAATACCTTCTTGTAACATTAATGGTAATTGTTCTTTTGGAAGTTTACTAATAACTACTGTTTTAGTTGTTGTATTAGTTAGTGGTACGAACCATTCATTTCTATAACCACTGTCAATAACTCCACAACGTTGTGCAATACCTTTAGAACCATTAGAACCACGTTCTTTTAAAATAGCTACATATTTAGGACTAAATGCTGTTGCAATACCACTTGGAATTAATTTTGTTTCGTGTGGTTCAATTACCATATAGTCTTCATCAAAACAAGCATATAGGTCATATCCGGCATCCTCTAATCGTTTACTAGGAATAATAGCATTAGGGTTTACTTTAGCAAAATATAAATCATTTTCATTTAACAAAAGAATCATCCTTTCTTAATTAACTTACAATGTTATTATAGTATATTTTTGTGAATAAATCAACCCTCGTTAGCAAATAAATTCACAACTTAAATCACCTAACTGTGCAATTAGTTTTTGTAACACTTTATAATCTTCTGGTGTAAAACCACCTAGTACGACTTCAAATGTAAAAATTAATCTCATATATTCATCCTTACAAATGGCGTATATATACTCTATACCAGGAAGTTTAAACATAACCACATCTTTTAAACGGTTTACTTTTTCAGCATCTAATAACTCTATTAAATCATCTACAAATAAATCAAAGTCGTAACATATAGTATTTACATCTTCCTGGTCTATTTGCATAACTATATTGTTTCCAAATATATCATGTTTCACTTCAGCGTATAACATAATTATTCCTCCGCAACATTATCAATATATTTTTCTTTAATTTCTTCTCTTGTCATACCTTTACAAGGGTCTTCTGCTTGTTCAGGAAAATATTCATTCACTGTATTATTATCTTTATGTAATACTATTTTGTCTTGTTCTAAACTTTCTTGCACTAATATAATGCGTTGATTAGCACTTCCACGCCATTTAAGTTTAGAATTAAACTTATGAATATCAAAATGTCCATCTACTAATACATCTATATATTTCATTACTTCTAAGTCTTTAACGTGTTCAAAAGCATAACCCGTATAACACCAAACATTTTTACCTAAGTCCTTAGCACATTTTGCTAATAAAACGCTAATATCTAAATTGTAAGGCGCTAAAGGGTCTCCTCCTAATAAAGTTAACCCTGAACAATAAGTCTCTTGTAATGCGTTAAAAACAGTGTTAAAATCGTCCTCAGTAAATTCTTTACCACTATTTGGATGCCACGTTTGTGGTGAAAAACAACCGTGACAATGATGTGGGCAACCACTTAACCATATAACCACTCTGCAACCCGTACCATTTACCATGTTGCAAGTATCTATTCTATGAAAATTACTCAACTTAATCATCTCCTTATTTATATTATAGTAAAAAAGAGGGGTATTTTCAACCCCTCTTTTAATTATTACATTGATTTTCTGTCGTTAATTTCAGCACGTTTTGCTTCGTTAATACGTGTATCTCCTTTAATACGTGAGTAACCTAAATAACCACTAACCCTATTAATTTCAGTAATATTACCACTACCACATTCAGGGCAATTTTGTCCGTCTAAGAAGTTATGTCCACAATCTTCACAATAGCAATTATGCAAATTAATACCAAAGTAGTATCCTAATTCCATTGCTCTATCTGCTAATGCTAAATTTGCTTCAAAATTATCTTTAGTATTAACACGACAATATTGAATATGTCCACCATTCATCATGTGGAATAAATCAAATTCTGCATTTTGTTTTTCAAATGGACTAATTTCTAAAGCTACATCAGTATGGAAACTGTTCATAAAATATTCCTTATCACTAACGCCAGGAATTTCACCAAATAGTTTTTTAAATTGTCTTAATTGTGTTCCACATAAACTTTCCGCTGGCGTACCATAAGTACTTACCATAATGTGATTTTCAGCTTTAAATTTAGCACATTCATCATTAATATATTGCATTACTTCTCTTGCAAATGTATTATCTTCAAAAATACCTTTTCCAGTATGTAGAAGTGTTAATTCGTGTAAAGCAGTAATACCAATACTTGCAGTGAATGATTCTAATACTGGTTCAATTTTGTCATCTGGTTGTAAGTGTCCACCATAGAATCCACCTTGGCAATATGCTAAAGGATGTGTACTTGCTTTTTTACTTCCCAAGAACGTTTTAGTACGTAAATGTAAATTAAATGCCATATGTAAATAATAATGTAAAAGTTCATAGAAGTCTTTGTTATCACGTTTTGCTAACATATAAATTAATGGTAAGTTCAATGAAATAACACCTAAATTACCACGTCCAACAGTTACTGGTTTATCATCTTCATCTGCTGGTGTATATCCACCACGTTCAAAGTATGGACTTAAATAACTTCTACAACCCATTGGGGAAGTTGCCACATGATATTTTTTATAAACATCATTTGCATCATTATCAACACTATATCCAGTTAAACCTAGTAAGTCAGGGAACATAGTTTGTGATTGGCAATATACTGCGTATTTAAAATCTTCACGGAATGGTTTTCCTTCTGCATGTAATTCTTTGTCATATAAGAAAACTAGTTTTGGAAATAATTGAGGAATTTTAGCAATACCTTGTCCACCATTACGAATTTCCATAATCTTACGTGCAACTAAACGTGACCATTTATCTGTTCCTAAACCAAATGTATAAGTTACAAAAACAAAATCTCCTCGGCTTGATGGAAGTGTATTAAATGCAATTTCCATTGCTTGAATACCTTGTTCAAGTTCTTTTAC
>JBGVFV010000070.1:0-41555 GCA_045121295.1 Candidatus Pelethenecus sp. | reverse complement strand
GACCGACCAGCATTAGTCAACCCCCTTGCATATTATTCTAAGTAATTTGAAATATATTTGGAGAGCCGTATACGAGACCCGTACGTACGGTTCGGCGAGAGGGGCGAAAATAAATAAAATTATTTTCCCTCTACTCTATTTTTAAAATGTGGCTTTTTAAGCCATTTGTGAAAAATTAAAGTAGCTTATGAGTTCATTTACTTATATGTAATTTTACAATATTATAAATGTGTGGAGTTTGTATTGTATATTTTAAGGTGGTAAATACTTAATTTTTATATTAAATAAATTTATTATTTATTTAAATTAATTTATTATTGTTTATTTTCGGTTTATTTTTGAATGCTATAATACAATTGCTTTAATTATGTATAATTAAAGAATTTTGTCGTTCTCAAAATGGGAGGGAAGCTTATGAAAAGGAAAAAATTATTGCTGTTTTTAGCTATATTAGCATTAATATGTGGTTCTGCAGCAGTTTATTATATAAGTGCATCAAATAAAGAAGAAGTAACATTCGGAGATGAGGAAGCTAAATACAAAACTCGTATTGAAGCTGCCCCAACAGATGGAACAAAACCTTCTGATCATAATTCATATGACAATATTGCATATGTTTTACATCAATTGAAAACAGGAAATGACTATACATCTGTTACTAAAGGTAGTTCTGTATCAGTTGGTCAAACTCAAGGTATATATAACCGTAAGATAAAAAACGGAGATTCATATTTAGTTGATACAGTGTCAAATGGGATACTTGTTGTAGGGAAGCAAAAGTATTTTAAAGACAATGTTGTTTTAATGAGAGATATTGAATCAATAGATGGTGAAAACTTTACTTGGGAAGATAAAGAACCAATGTGTTTATCATACAATGGTTATATTAAAATGTATGGTTCAGTACCATCAGACCCATGTGCTTACATCATTTGTGAAGAGACGATTTTATCTATTTCAGATCTTACAACAACAGAAGACGGATTATATTCAATTTCTATAGAATTAAATCCAGAAGATGAATATGCACCTTTCTGGTATAAACGTGATGTTTCAATGAACAGTAGTTCTTTAAGTATCCCAGAATTCTTGTCTATTAATGTAGAATATGTATTCAATCAAAATTGGGAAGTTCAAAGAATTAGAACTCAAGAAGAATATAAAGTAACACCTAAGGTTGCACCTGTAACAGTTGCATGTAAAACAGATATAACAGAAGTGTTCGATTATGAAAATCACGAATTCCCAGCTGATGCAATGTCTTATTTTGATAAATATAAGGATTTAAAACCAGCAGGTGATGATGCGATTATCGTAGATGAAGAAGAAACAGCTTTATCATATATAACAGGATCATTAATGGCTGGCGGAGAAAAGACATTTGATTTAAATGTTAAAATAAATGATCAATCTATTAATGGTAAAATCGGATTAGATATTTCTAATTTAGATAATATTAAAGTTAAACTTGGAATAGACAAGCTACAAGTTGTATTCCAAGATAACATAGCTTATATTGATTTAGGAACAACTAAAATAAAAGCTGATGTAAATGATATTATGGGAATGATTGGTTCTTTAGGAACAGAATCTGCCGGTATCGAATTAGATGTTAATACCATAATGAATGATTTAAATAACGCTATTATTACTGAAACAGATACACATGTAATAATGGATGTTAAATTAAATTTATTAGGAATTGAATTACCTATTAAGTTTACAATTTTAAAAACTGAAAATGGTTATGATATGGAAGCTATATCAGCTAATATTAATCTTGCTGATATGAATATTGAATTATCATTAAGTAAAAATACAAGTGTTACATTTAATGATGTGACAGGTGAATATAATGATATTGCTAATTTAGATTACATTTTAGAAGATGTATTTACAATTATTAACAATAAGTATGTTGGTTTAAATGTTTCTTTAAATTATGATGGCATTAATATCGAAGGTGATATTTTTGTAGATTTCAAAGAAGATTTAAAATTACAAGCAGATTTAGAACTTTCATATCCAAATAAAGATATTAAAGAAACTTTATCTTTAGTATTTGTTAATGAAACTGTTTTTATTAATTATGAACAAATAAAAGTTATGCTTCCAATAGCTGAAGTAATGGAATTAATTGATTTAGAATCATTACTAGGTGATACTTCATCACTAGATATAAATTCAATATTACCGTTATTATTTACAATTGATTATGCAACAATTATTGAAGAATTAACATTAGGTGATGATAGTTTATTTGCAAAGATTAATTTAAATCAATTTGTTGAAATCGATCCAATTGAATTAACAATTACAAATACTGAAAATGGATTAAAATTAGATGTTAACTATTTTGATATTTCATTAGATATTGATACAGCTAAGTATGTAGAAATCCCTACACCAACAGATTATACTAACTTAACAGGATATGTAGATTTAGTAAAATATGTAATGGAAGTAATAAATAAAGAATCATTAAGAATCACATTAGATGGTGAAGTATCTATTGAAGATATCAATATTACATTAAATGGTAATATCGATTTAGTATTAAATGAAACATACCAAGTAAATGGTACACTTGATGTAGTTATTGATGATATTACATTACAGTTAAGCGTAATACTTGTTGGTAATGAATTATATGTATCAGTATTAGATAAAGTAATTAAGATTGATCTTAATACTATCGGTGATACTATTGAATCAATTATGTCTGATTTAGGTATTAGCTTAGGTACTGATACAAATATGAGTTTAGATATTAATAGTATCTTAAGCATAGTAGATACATTATTAATAAATGAAAACTCAATCAGTGTAGATTTAACATCATTAGTTGAATTTATTGGAGTATTATCATTATCATTTGTATTAGATGAAAACTTATCATTAGATATTAATTCAAATAATATTAATGTAGGTATAGCATTAGAAACTATAGAAGCATATGATATAACTTTACCAACTGAATATATGGATGAAGAAGATATCTTAAATGTTATTCCATATGTTAAGGATGTAATTACTATTATCAATAATAAACATGTTGGTTTAGAATTATCATTAGCATATGAAGATTTAATGGTAAATGGTACTGTATATTTAGATTTTAATGAAGGTATTAAAGCACATGGTTTATTAGATATTAAATATCAAGAAATAAATGAAACAGTAGAATTATACTTTATTGATAATACAGTATATTTATCAGTGATGAATTTAAATGTTTACTTACCAATAGATGAAATAAGTAAATTAATTCCATCAACTGATTTAGATATTAATATTGATATTAATGGATTAATTGAAGAAATTAAAAATGTTTTAAATTCATTAGTAATAACTGAAGAAAGTATTAGCTTAGGTGTAAGCCTAACAAATATCTTATCTTTAGAACAAGATTTAGATATCACATTAATCAACCAAGATTATGGATTTGATGTAAGTTTAAATTTATTAGACTTATATGTTAAAGTAGATACTATAGTTACTGAAGAAATTATTACACCAACAGATTATACTAACTTAGCAGGATATGTAGATTTAGTAAAATATGTAATGGAAGTAATAAATAAAGAATCATTAAGAATCACATTAGATGGTGAAGTATCTATTGAAGATATCAATATTACATTAAATGGTGTTTTAGATATGGTATGGAGTGATGGTTTAGATTTATCACTTGATATGAATGTTAACGCCATGGGTATTATGATAGATGTTAATATTAGTTTAATAGATGATGTTATTTATTTAACAATTTATGATAATGTTATTTCATTAAGATTAGATGAAATAGAGTCATTTATTACTGAATTATTATCTAAATTTGATGTTGTTTTATCAGAGTCAGATGCTAGTTTAGATGTATCTGTTGATACAATCTTTGATATCGTTAGTACTTTAATTATTAATGAAACATCTATTAATTTAGATTTAAGCTCTTTAGTAGAAGTAATTGGTATTATTTCATTAGAGTTTGCGTTAGGTGAAAATGATTTAGATTTAATTATTAATTCTGATTTATTTGATTTAAATATTAATGTAGAAGAATTAGTTGAAGCTAATATTGTTACACCTGTTGTAACTATTACAAAAGATGATATGTTAGAAATTGCTGAAAAAGCTTCTTACATTTATAAACTTATTAATAATGAGTCAATTGGTATTAGTTTAGATGGTTCTAAAGTTATAATTAATGATGAAGAATTATTAATTAATGGATATATTAATTTAGTATTAGTAGATGGTAGATATGATATTGATGCTGAGTTATCATTAAATGGCTTTGGTATATATGCTAGCTTAAATGTTAAACTTGTTGATAATGTTATTTATTTATCAGTATTAAATAATACATTTAAATTAAGTATTGAAGATATTTCAAATTTAATTGATGAAGTAATGACTAGATTTGATTTAAGTGTTGAACAATCTAGTGAATCTTTAAATCTTGATTTATCAACTTTAGATTTATATATTAGTAAAGATTTATTAAGTGTTAACTTATCAGATCTATTAGATATGAGTTTATTAGTATCTATCGCTTATTCAATTAATGAAGAAGGTTTTGATAGTCAAATTATTGTAGAAGCTGATAATTTAAATGTTGAAATTTTAGTTAAATTAAATAAGATTGATGCATATGAAATTATTGTTAGCGATAATGTTATTACATATGAAGATTTATTAATTATTTTAGATAATGCTGAATATGTATATAACTTAATTGAATCTGGTAAAATTCATATTGATATTAATGAAGTAATTGTTAATATTAATGAACAAGATATTAGATTAAATGGTTCATTTGATGTGTTATTTAAAGATGAATTTGGATTAACTGGTAATATTCATTTTGAAGGATTTGGTGTAGGCGCTACATTAGGTTTAACATTTAAAGATGATATTATATATTTAAATATTAGTAATCAAGTAATAGGTATTAATATTTCTAATATTGAAGATTTTATTAATGATATTATAACTAAGTTAGAACCAATCATTGGTTCTTTAGAACAAGAAGAAACTGAAACTCTTAATAATGACATAGTTGATTTAAATGAATTAGAATTAATAATATCTAGTGAATCTATCATTGTTGATTTAGAAAAAATAATAGATTTAGCATTAAATATTTCTATTTATTATGGATTAAGCTATGGTAATGATATTATTGAATCAATGGGTATTATTATTAATGGTGACTATAATGATGAAATTAGATTTGCTGGTGATATTGATTTAAGTGAATCTGATATTAATGAAATTGTAACACCTAGTGAATACTTAGATGAAGAAGATATTTTAGAATTATTAGATTATGTAACAACAGTTTATGGATACAAAGATCAACGTGAATTTGAAATTGCGTTAGGATTAAGTATTTATACTAATGGTGAATTGTTCATGGAAATTGATGGTTCAATTTATCTTAACATCTTAGAAAATAATGAATTTGATTTAAGAATTAAAGCTATTATTGATGAATACAAAAATGGTGAACAAAAGGCTTGGCATCAAGTTGATATAAGTGTTATTTCATTAACAACATTAAAGACAATTGATGCAAATGCTACTGAAGCTATGATGTATGGTTATTATGGCAATAATGAAGAAGATCCTAATGCTGTTTTAAAAATTAAATCAACGTTTAAAGGTATTACAGATTTAATTGAAAAGGCTATAAAATTATTAAATATTGATGCACTTGGTTCATTGTTAACTGTAAGTGATGATGTATTCAGTATAGATAATGTATTAAGTTATTTAACTGTAAGTGATAGTTCTTTAAGTATTGGTTTAAATGGTTCTACATTATTTGAATCTATGAAGTTTGAAGAACAAGTATTTAATATTAGCATTATTAAAGATGGAAACAGTTTAGTTGGCATAACTGGTGAAAATATTTATGTAAGTTATACTAATAAAAAGGAAAATACTAAACTTGATAATGTATCTATTATGTTAGTAGATACAGATATGAATGTTTTAGTTCCTAGTGATACTAATAATTATTATGATATTTCTAATATTTCTTATTTAGTAGAAGCATTGTATAATAATGCTACTCAAAAAGAATTTAGAGTAAGTGGTGATGTTACTCTTACTGCCATTGGTTTTGTTAGTGTTGATGTTCCACTTGATGCAAGAGTATTAGTAGATGAAAATGGTATGCCTGAAATATTTGTAACTATTGATATGTCTGATTTAGGTATTGGTTCTACATTCCTTTATGAAATAGCAACAGAAAAAATGATTTATATTTATTATAAAGATGAGTATGTATATATTCATAGAGATGATCATGAAAATGATAAAGATGATAGAATGATTAAAATTCATTATACTGAATTATTTGATAATATCGTTTATTATTTATTAGATTATGCAATGGGCTTAAATGATGATATTTTAGGTGCTATTTATGGAGATGGTTCTGGTTCATCAGATGGATTTGTAGATGCTTCTAAGTGTGTTACTAGTGTTAATATGACGCCAACAACATTTAAGTTTGGTTTAGACATGGTTGAATTAACTGGTAATAAAGACTTAGGCCCAATTGTTGCTGAATTAGCGACAACTATGGTAGCTAAAAAAGATGAAAATGGTAATTATGAATATGATGAAGCAGGTAATATTGTATATTCACCAATGATTCACAAAATTAATGAATTTAGTTTCTCTTTAGTTAGCGTTATTGAATTACATAGTGAATCTTTAACATTAAGTAATTTATATGCTGGTAACGATGGTGTTGTTAGTGTTCAACCTATTGATATGAGCGGTTATTATAGTTTTGTTAATAACTTTGATAGTAATTATAATGCAGATGAAGAATATATTTATTCTAATGGTAAATGGGTAAGTAATGGTAAATTAAGCCATAGAGTAATATTTAACATGGATGATGCAGGTACTGAAATTGGTTCATATAAAGAAGGTCAATTAATTGGCTTCCCAACATATAAAGATAATGTAGTAATGGTTGAAACTGATAATGGAATTAAATACTACAAGATTTTAGGTTGGTACACTGATAGTTCATACTTAAAACAAGTTACAGACTTTAATATTTATATGAAGAATAGTACTCAAACTTATTATGCTTTAATAGAAGAAGTTACTGTTAATTTAACTATTTATAGTGAGTTTAATGATGTTTATTATTTAACTACATATGTAGGTAGTGATATATCTGATATCATTAATAATATATATAATATTAATAGAACAGATTCAGGATTATATAAATTTGCATATTTAAGATATGGTACTGGTAAACATTATGATATTAGTAATGTAGTAAGCGGTGATGCGAATTTATATACTGAATGGGAATATGTTGAATATGATTTCTATGCTTATTATAATGATCAAGAAATATTATTAGATGATACTAGTTCAGCTACATTTACTAATGAAGATGTAGTAGTATATATGAATAATACTTACTATATATATAGTGGTAGTAAATTAACTCATTCATATATCGTTTCTAGCTTTGCTTCATTATTCACACTAAATGATGAAGATAGAAGATTTGAAATTGTGTTATATACTGTAGGTGAAATGGTGGCTAATGGATACCATAGTATTACATTTGATACACCAACTGCATTTAATAATAAAGATTATAAAGGTGTTTATATTAAAGATGGTAATGTAATAGATGTTACTAAATATACTCCTGATAAGACGGCTGGTTCATTTGAAATAAATGCATGGGTATTATCTGGTGAAGTTTATTTATCTATGGGTGATATTAAATCTGTTACAATTAACCAATCTTATAATATCACTCCATATGTTTCTACTAAGAGTAGTTTATTCACTTTCGCATTATGCGATAGTGGTGTTGGTATTACTGGTTATAGTGGAACTGATGCAACAATTATTTTCCCTAGATATGCAATGATAGGTACGAATTATTATGTTGTTTCTGAAATTACTATGTTAAGTGATTCTAATGGTAGTTATTCAGCATTTACAGGTAATACAACTATTCAAACAGTAGTATTCAATGAAGGATTAAAAATTGTTTGTGAAAATGCATTCAAGAATTGTAGTAATTTAAAAGATGTATATTTCTCTAGCACTGTAAATAGTGTTGCAGGATATTCATTCTATATGGATTCAGGTAAAGATTATGAAGCTAATAGAGATATCGCTGCAGCAAGAAGATACTATATTCCATCAGGAAGTGGATTATCTACTTCTAAATGGGCAGCAGCTCACCATACATCTGCAGGTACTCATTATTATGGTGAAAAAGGAAAATATTTATTCTGGACAAAATCGTACGATTATTCAAATGCATTCCAAACAAATAGTTATACTGCATTTACTAAGTCTTTAGAAATTGCAAAAAGTTTATAATAAGATAAAGGGGATTACATTTGTAATCCTCTTTTGAAACTTCTTTATTTTAAAAGTTAAATTTGGTATAATAACATAGTAAATTATATAGATTGGAATGATTTTATGGAAATCAATATTATTGGTGCTGGATTAGCTGGTTGTGAAGCAGCTTATTACTTAGCTAAAAAAGGTTATAAAATAAATTTATATGAAATGCGTCCTAAAAAAATGACGCCTGCACATAAGACTGAAAAGTTTGGTGAATTAGTGTGTTCTAATAGTCTTAGAAGCGATTCATTAGAAAATGCATGTGGTATTTTAAAGAAAGAAATGGAAATGTTTGATTCATTAATTATCAAGGCTGCAAGAACTCATGCAGTAGCTGCAGGTGGTGCGTTAGCTGTTGATAGAGAAGGATATAGTCAATATGTTACTGATGTTATCAAATCATTTGAAAATATTAATATTATTTATGATGAAGTTTTAGATATAAATACAGATGTCCCAACTATTATTGCAACAGGACCACTTACTAGTGATCCGTTTTGTGAAAGAATTAAAGAATTATTTGGTTTTGACGACTTTTATTTCTTTGATGCACAAGCTCCAATTATTTATGCTGATAGTATTGATTATAATAAAGTTTATTTAAAATCAAGATATGACAAAGGAGAAGCTTCTTATTATAATTGTCCATTTACTAAAGAAGAATTTGAAGCATTCTATAATGAACTTATTAATGCTGAAGGTGTAGAAGTTAAGGACTTTGAAATCAAGGTTTTTGAAGGTTGTATGCCTATTGAAATTATGGCTAAAAGAGGTCCTCAAACTTTAACATTTGGTCCACTTAAACCAGTTGGATTAATGACACCAGATGGTAAAAAACCATATGCAGTAGTTCAACTTAGACAAGATGATGCAGCAAAGGAAATGTATAACCTTGTTGGATTCCAAACACATCTTAAATTTGGTGAGCAAAAAAGAGTTTTCCAAATGATTCCAGGTTTGGAAAATTGTAGATTTGCTAAATATGGTAGAATGCATAAAAATACTTATATTAATGCACCTAAGATATTAAATCCTACTTACCAAACAAAGGAATATCCTAATGTGTTCTTTGCTGGTCAAATTAGTGGGGTAGAAGGTTATGTTGAATCAGCCGCAAGTGGTATTTATGCAGCTATTAACATGGATAGATATCTTAAAGGTTTAGAATTAGTAGTGTTCCCATCAACTACTGTCATGGGTAGTATGGCTAAATATATTTGTAATGCAAGTCCAACAGATTTCCAACCTATGAATGCTAACTTTGGTATTATGGATGATTTAGGTATTCCTCATAAGAAAAAAGAAAGAAAAGCTTTATATGCTAAAAGAGCATTAGAAGATATGGAAAGAAAGAAGAATGAATTATGAAAGATATCGAAGCTATAGCTAAGTTTTGTGATTATTTAGCAAATATTAAGAATTATTCTTCTAATACTGTTGTAAGTTATCGTAATGATATTGAAGAGTTTATGAATTTTATTCTTTCTGAAAGAATGGCTCCAAGTTTGTTAGGAATAAAGAATAATAGAGTTTGTAAATTTTATGTATCTTATTTATCTAGAAAGGATTTAGCTTCTAGTAGTATAAGTAGAAAACTTTCTTCTTTAAGAAGCTTTTATGAATATTTGCTTAAAAATGGTTTGGTTAACAATAATTATTTTGATGAAATAGAACCACCTAAGGCGGAAAAAAGATTACCTAAAACTATTAAAAATAATGAAATAATGATGTTATTTAATATTTGTGATAAAACTAAAGCATTAGGTTTTAGAAATTATTGTGTTTTAGAGTTATTATATGGTTGTGGTTTGCGTGTTAGTGAACTTTGTAATTTAGAGATTAAAGACATTGATTTTGATGACTTAACCATTTTAATTCATGGTAAAGGAAGTAAAGATAGAGTAGTTATAATGTATGATGAAATGGCAGATAATTTAAGAAAATATATTTCTACATTTAGATTAGATCTACTTTATAAATCAGAAGATCATGATAATCGTCATGTTTTTCTAAATAAGAATGGTACAACTTTAACTCCTAGAGGTGTTAGAGTAATTTTAAATAAGCTTATTGCTGATTGTGGTGAAACTTTTAAACTTTCTCCACATATGCTTCGTCATAGTTTTGCAACTGCATTACTTAGTAATGGTGCTGATATGAGAAGTGTTCAAGAGTTGTTAGGACATGAGAATTTATCTACTACACAAATTTATACTCATGTTACTCCTGAATTAGTAAGAAGAGCTTATGAAAGTAGTCATCCTAGAGCGAAGAAAAATCAAAAATAATTTTCTTGTATATTAGTAGGGTTTTTGATATAATAACAATGTTATATGAGGTGAATATAAGATGAAAAAGATTTTAAGTTCTTTATTATTAATATTTTTAATGGTTAGTTTTACATCTTGTAAGAAAAAAGATGTAACTATTGTTGACAATCCAAAAACTGAGATTGTTCAAACTTTAAATTTAAATGATGTTAAAAATGGTACTCCATTAAATGCTAATAGAGGAAAAGCTCCATATTATGATGTTAAAGTAAGCAATAATGTTTCTAGTAGTTTATTCTATCAAACTATTAACGTTCATTCAGTAGTTAACGAAAATACTTCAAATGTTAATTTAAAACCATTAGTATTTAGTGCTGAATTTGCAAATCCTGCAAATCCTACATTAGCAGAATTCATTAAAATTATGAATGATAAAACAAATGGTATTACTAAAGAAAAATTAGGTGTAGATTTAGTAGATGATGATTATAGTAACTACTTAACAGGTAATTTAACAGCAACAAATGCGGTTGAAGTTCCTGCAAATGTAAAATCAGATGCTGCTGATCAACTTCAATTAGTAGTTGTATATGTTCCAGTTTACGGTATTTACTATAATAGTGAAGAATATCATATTAATGTATTTTTAATGGTTCCTGTTTATTATGCATTTACTAATACTTCAACAGTTTCTAACTACACTGGTTCAATTAAGAATTTCCAATGTAATGATTTAGTTGAAGTGGCTCAAGGTATTTATGTATTACCGTCAAATAATTAATGAATAATCCACTTTTTGTGGATTTTTTTGTTTTTTAAGGAATTTTTATATATAATATGATAAAATAAATTTAGGTGATTTTTTATGAAGAAGCATTTATTTTTTATAATATATACTATACTTTTAATATCAGCTTCTGTTTTTTCTGTATTATCAACGTTTGTCATAACAAAAGAAAAGACTGATGTTCCTGTTTTAGGTACAGAACCTACTATTCCAACTGAAATTGAAGAAGAAAAAGGCAAATTTTTCAAGGATGAAAGTGGTAATAAATGTTATAAAGATAGTAATATTGAGATTAAAATTATTCAAAAACGTGAATATGAAACTGAAATATATATTGCAGATATTAAGATAAAAGATTTTCATTTGATGAAGACTGCTTTAGCTAATGACACTTTCGGTTTAAATGTAAAAGAAAAGCCAAGTAAGATGGCTGAAAGAGTTAATGCAATATTAGCTATTAATGGCGATTATTATAGTTTTAGAGAAAAGGGATATGTTATTAGAAATGGTTTATTGTATGACCCAAATAGAGTTCCACGTGATTCTAAAAGTGATATATTAATTATTAATAACGATGGTAGTTTTACTATTCAAAAGGAAATTAAAGAAACTTCTACAGCCATTTATGAACGAGGGGCTTGGCAGGTTTTTTGTTTTGGACCAGGTTTAATTAGTAATAACGAAATCTTAGTTAATGAGAAAAGTGAAGTAGCTGCGTATAAGGCAAGTAATCCTCGTACGGCTATTGGATATATAAGTGAAGGCCATTATGTAATGGTTGTTAGTGATGGTAGAACTACTGCATCAGCAGGTTTATCATTATATGAGTTAGCTTTAGTACTTAAAGATTATGGAGTTAAGGATGCGTATAATCTTGATGGTGGTGGTTCTAGTGTTATGATTTTTAATGGTAAGATTATAAATCAGCCAACATCAAATGGTGAAGATATTAGAGAAAGGAGTAGTAGTGACATTGTTTACATCGGTTATTAAAAAGACGTATTTTATTACAATTATTATTTATATAGTATCTGCGATATTTAGTGTTATTTTTAATGCAGTATATTATCAATTTTCACATGAAGTATCTAGTAAATATATGTCGTTAGCTTTCCTTTATCCTTTATGTATGGGGGCAGTTGTTTATGGAATAATGTTTTTTGTTCCTTGGTATGATAAGGTATCATATAACACTTATAATGCAGGGGTAGCAACAATTACTATGGGTAGTATATTGTTAGGTGTTAATGAGATTGCTGGAGCGGACACAATTTATTATAAATACTTTTATATTGTGGCATTTGTATTATTTGGCGTTAGTATAATTTGGCCATTTTTGAAATTATTAATTAATAAATATAAGAAGGGGGAAGCTTAGAATGTTATTAATTATTGATTTTTTTAAGACACGCACAACATGGGCTGAAACATATGGTAAGGGTAATTCATGGAATTGGTTTGGATTAACTCATATTTTGATTTTGTTGTTAACTGTTTTATTTTGTTTTATTATGAGTTATTTTTATCGTAAGGGAGACGATAAAAAACGTAATATTTTAAGATGGGTTTTAATGGGGTTGATGATTGCTGAAGAAGTATGGATGTTTACTATTTCGATAGCTACAAAGCAATTTGAAATTGGCTTTTTACCTCTTCATTTATGTGGTATTAATATTTTCTTTTGTATGGCATACACAATCAAACAAAAGGATTGGATTGCAGAATTGTTATATGGTGTAGCACTTCCAGGGGCATTTATGGCTCTTATAGTACCAACATGGACGGCTGTTCCTGCTTGGAATTTTATCTTTATATTCTCTACAGGTTATCATATTTTCTTGATATGTTATCCTATAATGTTGTTAGCTGGAGGGTATAAACCTGATTTTAGAAAATTATGGAAAGGTGCAGTAGTATTAGTTGGTTTATGTTTTATCATATTCTGGATAAATATATTTGATAACCATATGGCTGCTAAGACAGGTAATGAGATATTCTGGAATTCTAATTTTATGTTCTTAAATTATCCTGAATCATTATTTGCGACACTTGCAAACCTTTTAGGATTAAAAGGAAGATGGTATTTAATAACTTTACCAGTGCTTTTAGGTGCAATTTGGGTGTTATTCTATACACCATGGGTTCTTTTAGAAAGAAAAAATAAGAAAAACAACCAAATTATAGCGTAATATTTAATATAAATATTAAAAGACTCTTGAAAAAGAGTTTTTTTTATGTTAAAATACCAAAGGCACAAAAATACACATGTCTTTGGAGTTGGTCGTCGTGTGCGAAAATTTTGATGGAGGCTAACGTTGAAGAAGGCAGAGGACAAAAACAAAAATAAAAAGGAGAAAAAGAAAATGTCTGAATCAGTAGTTTCAATGAAACAATTATTAGAGTCAGGTGTTCATTTCGGACACGCTACTCGTAGATGGAATCCAAAAATGGCTAAATATATTTTCACAGCTAGAAATGGTATTTACATCATCGATTTACAAAAGACTGCAAATGAAATCGAAAAATCATATGCAGCATTATTAGAAATCGCTAAAGAAGGCGGTAAAGTATTATTCGTAGGTACTAAGAAACAAGCTCAAGAAGCAGTTAAGGAAGAAGCTATCCGTTCTGGTCAATACTATGTAAACCAAAGATGGTTAGGTGGTACTTTAACAAACTTCAAAACAATCAAGAAGAGAATTGCTAAATTACACGAATTATACAAAATGGAAGAAAACGGTGATTTCGAAAAATTACCTAAAAAAGAAGTTATTCAATTAATTGGTGAACGCGAAAGATTAGAAAAATTCTTAGGCGGTATCAAAGATATGCAAAAGGTACCTGAAGCATTATTCGTAGTTGATCCAAGAAAAGAAAGAAATGCAATTTTAGAAGCTCGTAAATTAAACATCCCAGTATTCGGTATCGTTGATACAAACTGTGATCCTGATGATGTTGATTATGTTATCCCAGCAAACGATGACGCAATTCGTGCTGTTAAATTAGTTACATGGGTAATGGCTAACGCTGTTATCGAAGCTAATGGTGGCGTTGTTGAAAAATTCAGCGAACCTGAAGAAGTAGATTTAGGTGAAGAAATTTCTAAAGAAAAAACAACTAAAGACGCTCCAAGAGCAAAAAAACCAGCTGCAAAAAGACCAGCTAAAAAAGTAGTTCCAGCTGAACAAACTGAAGAAGTTAAAGCTGAATAATAATTAATTTAAAACTAGGGAGGAAATAATCATGGCAAATATTACTGCATCAATGGTAAAAGAATTACGTGAAAAAACATCTGCAGGTATGTTAGACTGTAAAAAAGCTCTAGCAGAAACTGATGGTGATATGGAAAAAGCTGTAACTTGGTTACGTGAAAGAGGTATTGCAAAAGCAGTTAAGAAAGAAGGCGCAGTTGCTGCAGAAGGTTTATGTTCTTACGCAATCGCTGGTAACAAATGTGTTACTTTCGAATTAAACTCTCAAACTGACTTCGTTGCTCAAAACGAAAAATTCATCAACTTATTAGAAAAAGTTGGTCAAATCTTAATTGAATCTAACGCTACAAATACTGAAGAAGCTTTAGCTTTACAAGTTGAAGGTAAAGATTTAAATACAATTATTCTTGAAGCTTCAGGTGTAATTGGTGAAAAAATCACTTTACGTCGTGTTAGTGTTATCAATAAAGAATCTAATCAAGTATTCGGTGCTTACAAACATATGAAAGGTAGAATCATTACTGTTTCTGTTGTTGAAGGCGTTGAAGAAAGCGTTGCTAAAGACATCGCTATGCATGTTGCAGCGTTAAATCCAAAATATGTTTCTAAAGCTGATATCCCAGCTGCAGAAATTGAAAAAGAAAGAGAAATCATTTTAGCTGCTGCTTTAAATGAAAATGCTCAATCTGCTAAACCAAAACCAGAAAATATCGTTGCTGAAAGAATCGTTCCAGGACGTTTAGAAAAGAATTTAAAAGAAATCTGCTTATTATCTCAAGCATTTGTTAAAAACCCAGATCAAACTGTTGAAGCTTACGTTCAAGGTGCTAAATCAACTGTAGTATCATTCGTAAGATTAGAAGTTGGCGAAGGTATTGAAAAACAAGTAAGTGATTTTGCAGCTGAAGTTGCAGCTCAATCAGCAGCTTTCAATAAGTAATTTTTAAGGAGGCTACTGATTAGCCTCCTTTATTTTAAAATTAAGTACAAAATGAGGGGGAAGTAAAATGTATAAGCGAGTTTTATTAAAAATGAGCGGTGAAGCTATTAAAGGAGAAACACCATTTGGTATTGATCCAGCTACTGTTCAATCAATTGCTAAACAAATTAAAGCCGCACACGATTTAGGTGTTCAAATCGGAATCGTTGTTGGTGGTGGAAATATTTGGAGAGGAAAAACTGCCTCAGAATTAGGTATGGACCGTGCTCAAGCTGACTATATGGGTATGCTTGCAACTGTAATGAACGGTTTAGCTGTTCAAGATGCACTTGAAGCTATTGGTGTTCCATCAAGAGTTTTATCAGCATTACAAATTAATGAAGTTGCTGAACCATATATTAGATTAAGAGCTATCCGTCACTTAGAAAAAGGAAGAGTTTGTATTTTTGTTGGTGGAATTGGGGCACCATATTTCTCAACAGATACAGCTTGTGTATTACGTGCAGCAGAAATTGATGCTGAAGTTGTATTAATGGCTAAGAATAAAACAGAAGGTGTTTATGATTCTGATCCAAGAACTAATCCAAATGCTAAATTATATGAAAAGTTAACTTTCTCAGAAATTTTAGCTAAGGATTTAAAGGTTATGGATTCTACTGCCGCTTCATTATGTAAAGATAATAAACTAGACCTTATTGTGTTTAACATGAATACAGAAGGAAATATTGTTAGAGCTGTAAAAGGCGATAAAATTGGTACATTAGTTACTTGTGAATAGGGGGATACTATGGAAGAATTAGAAATGTTATTACTTGAATTAGAAGAAAAAATGGAAAAGTCAATTGCTTCTTTTGAAAGAGAATTATCAAGTGTTAGAACAGGTAGAGCTAACGCTAGCTTATTAGATTCAATTTCAATTGAATATTATGGAGTTCAAACTCCATTAAAACAAGTTTCATCAATTACTGTTCCTGAAGCTAATCAATTATATATTAAACCTTTTGATAAGTCAGTTGTAAAAGAAATCGAAAAAGCAATCTTAGCTTCAAGCTTAGGTTTAACTCCACAAAATGATGGTGTTGGTATTCGTTTAATTTTACCTCAAATGACTGAAGAAAGAAGAAGAGAATTAGTTAAATTAGTTGGTAAAATGGAAGAACAAGCAAAAGTTGCTATCCGTAATTTACGTCGTGACGGTAATGATGATGTTAAGAAATTAGCATTACCTGAGGATGATGAAAAGGGTTCTTTAGAAGATATTCAAAAATTAACAGACAACAAAATCAAAGAAGTTGAAGAAGTTGCTGCTAGAAAAACTAAAGAAGTTATGTCTATCTAATTATTCAAGGGTTCAGTGCGTCTGAACCCTTTATTTTTGGAGGTTATATGAAAATAATAGAATCACAAAAAGAACAATATATATTAGATTATTTTAAAAATTGTGAATGGGGAGCAGCTAAGTTTTTGTATAGTTTAATAGATGAAGATAAGTTATATAAAACTTTAGGTGAAAATACTAAGGTAGTTGTCTTATTAGATGGAGAAAAAGTTGTTTCTTTTGCGACATATGCTGATATTGATTGTGTAGATGACAAATCATTATTTCCATGGATTGGGTTTGTATATACAGATGAATCATATCGTGGAAATAGATATAGTCAACAAGTTATTAATTACATTTTAGATTTAGCGAAAAAAGATAAATATAGTTCAGTATTTTTAGCAACTGATCATATTGGTTTTTATGAAAAATATGGTTTTGTTTATAAAGAAACTAGGATAGATATTTATAACGAAGAATCTAGAATATACGAATTCAAATTATAATAGTGTAATAAAGAAGAGTTAAAAGAAAAATTAACTCTTTTTTTATTTATAAATAAAAAAACTTTTATTTTATTTAATATGGTGGTATAATGTGATAAAGTGTTGCCATATTTAATTTGGAGGTATGGAATATGAAAAAAAGAATTATTAGTGGTATAATATTAGCTTTTATATTAATACCGTTATTATTAGTTAAGGATTTATTTCCTTTATTACAAGTTGTCTTAATTTTACTATGTGTAATTGCAACAATTGAAATGATTAATATGTGTGAAAAGAAAAGACCAATGAAACTACCAGTAAAGATTATTGTTATTGTTTCAACTATGCTAATTTATTTTGGTATTGTAAATGAAAATGAAGCATGTAAGAATTCATTAATTTCAATATTAGGTAGTAAAATTGATTTCCAACTTACAACATTGATGACTCTAACATTATCTTGTGCTGCAGTATTTGCGTGTCAAGTATTTGTAGATGAATTTGATGCTGCAGATGTAGGTAGTGCATTGATGATTATTTTATATGTATCATTATCTTTCTCTGCATTAACAGTTATGTTATTTAATGGTGTAAGATTCTTAGTTTACTTAGGAATTGTATGTTTTGGTACTGATATATTTGCATATGTATTTGGTATGAAGTTTGGTAGACATGGACGTCATAAATTATGTCCAAAGATTTCTCCTAAAAAATCATGGGAAGGTGCAATTGGTGGTACAGTATGTGGTACTGTTTTAGCTAGTTTATTTGCAATATTCTATGATTTATTTGGTCATTATTTCGTTACAAATGGTGAACCACATAAATTCTTTGCCAATGTATTTAATTATGAAGCTATGCATCCAGCAGTAATTGTTACGCTAATTATTGTAATTTCATTCTTATTATCAATTTGTTCACAAGTTGGTGATTTAATTTGTTCTAAGTTTAAAAGAACATATGATATTAAAGATTTCTCACAAGCAATTCCTGGTCATGGTGGTATCTTAGATAGATTTGATTCAGTTTTATTTGCTAGTATAGTATTCTTATGTATTATAACAATTTTTAGAATAGCGTTACCTTTAATAATGTAATGGTGTAATATGAAATATTTATACATTTTAGGTGCGACTGGTTCAATTGGAACACAAACATTAGATATAGTTAGAAAACAACCAAATGATTTTAAGGTTGTAGGCATGAGTGTTGGTGGTTCTGATTTAGAACTTAGTTATAAATTAATAGAAGAATTTAAACCTGAAATTGTTTGTTTTAGAAAAAAGGAGCATATGAGAGATTATTCATATGGTCCTATTCTTGTTTATGGGGATGAAGGGTTAAATTCTATAAGTAAATATAGTAAATATGAAAATGAATGGTTAGTTAATTCGTTAGTAGGAGTATCAGGATTACTTCCAACTGTTAAAGCTATTGAGGCAAATAAGAATATAGCTTTAGCCAATAAAGAAACACTAGTTGTTGGTGGGGACATCGTTAATGAATTAATAAAAAAACATAATGTTAAGTTACTTCCAATTGATTCTGAACATTCGGCTATTTTAGAATGTTTAACAGGAGAAAATCCTAAACAAATTAATAAACTTATCATTACTGCAAGTGGTGGATCATTCCGTAATTTATCTAGAGATGAATTAGAAAATGTTAGTGTAGAAGATGCATTAAATCATCCGAATTGGAAGATGGGTCCTAAGATTACAATTGATTCAGCTACTATGATGAACAAGGGATTTGAAGTTATTGAGGCATGTTATTTATTTAATGTAGGACTTGATAAAATAGAAGTATTGTTACATCCAGAAAGTATTGTTCATTCAATGGTGGAATTTATTGACGGTTCAATCAAAGCTGAATTAGGTAAAACAGATATGCATAGACCAATTGCCTATGCATTAAATTATCCAAATCATGTAAAATATGAAAATGATTTTAGTTTAATTGGAGTAAGTTTAAACTTTAAGGAAATGTCATTAGATAGATTCCCTTGCTTAGGATATGCAATAGAAGCGTATAAAAAGGGCGGTTTATATTTGGCGGCATTAAATGCTTCTAATGAAGCGGCTGTATATTTATTTTTAAATAAAAAAATAACTTTCCTAGAAATAGAAAAGATTATTTATAGAGAAATTAATAGTTCTTTGTATGAGAGAGATTATACTCCATCATTAGAAGAAAGATTAAGAATTAGTAAAGAAATTTACGAAAAAATATTATTAGAATTTGGAGCGATATTATGATTTTAGCTTTAAGTGGTTTTCCATTAGTTATAGTTAGTATTATTGCGTTTATACTTATTTTAGGGTTAATAATTCTTGTACATGAAGGTGGACATTTCTTCTTTGCGAAGAAAGCAGGAATTTTATGTCATGAATTCTCTATAGGTATGGGACCTGCAATTTGGAAAAAGAAATATGGAGAAACTTTATTATGTATTAGAGCTATTCCTATTGGTGGATATGTTTCTATGGCTGATGAAGTTTTAGTAGAAGGATTAATCAAAAAGGGAAATAAGATTAGTCTAAATTTAATTGATGGTAAAGTATCAGAAATCTTAATTGAAGAAAATGCTACTGGTCAAGTAAGTGGTGAGGTAGTAGATTTTGATATTTTAGGTAAAGATGGTAATCCTTTATACATTACAATTAATGATGGAATTCAAGATAAGTATTATGAAGTATTAGAAGATGCGTTCTTTATCGGTAAAAAAGATGAAAGATTACAATTAACACCTTACAATAGATGTTTTGATTCAAAGCCGTTGTTAGCTAGATTTTTAACATTAGTAGCTGGTGCTTGTATGAACTTTATATTAGCAATCATTATTTATTTAATTGTAAGTTTTGCAACAGGTGTACCTAATTTAGACTCTAATGTAATTGGTGATGTAAGCATTGCTAACTCTGATTTAATTGTTGAAGTTGATGGTAAATTAACTACTAAGTTACAAGCTGGTGATGTTATTACAGAAATTAATGGTGTTAAAATAGAATCATGGAATGATGTTTCAAAAGAAATGGATAAATTACTTGTCAATAGTAGCACTAAAGTTGAAATGATTGTTATTAGAGATGAAAAACTAATTGAATTATCATTAGATTGCTACACATATATTGCGTCTATCGGTTTATCAAATATTCAAGTAGAAAACAAAGAATTCCCAGAAGGTATTACTAATGGTGTTAAATTAGGTAATATTGGCATGAATTATCTAGGCAGTGATAATGTTAAGTATCCTTTAACTGCAGGTGACATTATCACAAAAGTTAGAATAGATATAGTTAATGAAGATAAATCAATTACTAAAGGTCAAGTTGTTAATGTTGAATCATGGGATCAACTAATTAGTTTATTTAAAGATTTAAATGTTGCTAATGTGCAATTTGAATACTATTCATATGAAAAAGGTGGAATTGTAAGTATTGATGATTGTGCTACATTCCAAACATATGGAAATGAATTATTAGAAAATCAACGTATTGAAAAGATTCAAATTAAGATTGGTATGTCTCCTGAACAAGGATTTAATTTCTTTGGATGTATTGGTCAAGCATTTAAAAATTTCTGGAATGATTTTACATTAATCTTTAGAACTTTAGGAATTTTAATTGCCCCTCAAAGTGGATTTAGACAAGTAGGAGTTAAGGACTTATCTGGATTTGTTGGAATCTTTGATATGATTATGGGATTTGTAGGTTCTGGCTTTTTAACATTATTAAGCTTTATGGCTTTATTAAGTGTTAATATTGGTGTAATGAATTTATTACCTATCCCAGCATTAGATGGTGGTAGAGTAGTATTCTTAGGTTATGAATTATTTACTAAGAAAAAACCTAGTAAAAAGGTTGAAACTATTGTTAATAATGTGTTCTTTATATTATTGATGATATTATTTGTGTATGTAACATTTAACGATATATTTAGAATGTTTTAGGGGAGTGATTCCATGGAATACAAAAATCCAATAATCTTACAGGATTTTTCAGATCCTGATGTGATTAGAAGAAATGATAATTTTTATATGATTGCTTCAAGCTTTAACCATACTCCTGGGGTGCCAGTTTTAAAAAGTAAGAATTTGGTAGACTGGAAGATTATAGGTTATGTTTTTGAAGAAATGCCGTTTGATAGATTTAAGGATGTATTTCATGGTGAAGGAGCTTGGGCTCCTGCAATCCGCTATCATAATGGCTTATTTTATGCAGTAATTCCTTTTCCTGATGAAGGAATATATGTTTCAAGTTGTACAGATATAGAAAAAGGTGATTGGTCTAAACCATGGTGTTTAATACCTGGTAAAGGATTAATAGATCCATGTCCAATTTGGAAAGATGGTAAATGTTATCTAGTCATAGGATTTGCAAAAAGTAGAATAGGTTTTAATTCTTGTTTAGGATTATATGAAGTTTCTACAGATTTAAAAACTCAAATTTCAAAGACTTACACTATAATATATGATGGTCATAACATGAACCCAACTATTGAAGGTCCTAAATTTAACGAACGAAATGGTTGGATATATATAATGGCACCTGCTGGTAGTGTTAAGGCAGGATGGCAAGTATGTTTAAGAAGTAAAGATATTTATGGCCCTTATGAACCTAAAATAGTTTTAATGCAAAATGATTCACCAATTAATGGTCCTCATCAAGGTGCTTTAATAGAACTTAAAAATGATGAATGGGCATTTATACATTTCCAAGATCGTAAATGTTATGGAAGAATTACTCACTTACAACCTGTTAAATGGGTAAATGATTGGCCTTTATGTGGTGATGTTAAGGATGAATTATTAGCTGGTACCCCAGTATTAAAACATGAATACTTAATCAATAAGAAATCTAATTATAAAATACCTACAAGTGATGATTTTTCATCTGAAAAGTTATCATATATTTGGCAAACTCCAGCTAATAAAGGTAATGATTGGTATAAATTAGATAATGGTTTAGTACTTAACTGTTATTACCATAATAAGAAAGCTTATGACTCTTTAAATATGACACCTAATTTATTTTTAACTAAGTTAGCACATGAATCTTTCAGTGTTAATACATTAGTTGATATTAAACTTAAAAATGATGGTGATGAATTAGGTTTATGCTATATGGGAGCTAGTTATGCTTATATATGCATAAGAAGAATAGATGGAGTTAATCATCTACAAGTTAGAAAAGGTGAATTTAATAATGAATCAGATGAAGTATTATTTGATTCAGTTTATAAAAATATTGAAATAAAACTTATGATGAAATATACTACTCCAGATCAATATAGATTAGGCTTTAACGATATTTTATTTAAGGAAGTTTATACAGCTTTACCTGGTAGATGGATTGGTGGTAAAATCGGTATTTACGCAAAAGGGTTAAAATCTGGTGGTTACGCTAAATTTAAGTATTTTAAAGTTAGGGGGACAAAGTGATGAAAGAACAAGATAAATTTATACTAGATATTAAAAGATTAGGAATAAATGGTGAAGGTATTGGTTTTTATAAGAAACTAGCTGTATTTGTTGATAATGCTATTCCTGGCGAAGGACATAATGTTTGTGTCACAAAAGTATTAAAACAAATGGCTTTTGCTGAAACTTTTGAAATTAAACATGCATCACCAGATAGAATAGATATTGCTTGTCCTTACTATAAAGAATGTGGCGGTTGTAATGTAAGTCATATTAAATATAATAGAATGTTAGAGTTAAAAAGACATTTAATTATTGAAACTTTAAATAGATATACATCTATTAATTCACGTTCATTTGAAATTAAACCTACTGTTAGATCTAATGATATTTATAATTATCGTAATCGTAGTTTAGTATCTGTTAAAAAAGTTCAAGATGGATATGCTACATGTTTGGTAAATCCTAAAACTAATGAATTAGTAACAGTTGGAAATTGTTTACTTCAAAATGAAATTATTAATTCATTAAATGAAAAGATTGCTAAACTTGCTTATGATTTAGGAGTTACTTTATATATTCCTAAATTTAATAGAGGTGTATTAAGATATATTTCTATTAGATTAAATGAAAAGAATCAAGCATTAGTATGCTTAATATGTGGTGAAAAGAATAGTAAAATTAAAACATTAGCTAATGAAATTATAAAATTAGATAATGTTGTTGGTGTATATGAAAACTTTAATACTTCTAAGAAAGAAGGAATTCATTTTGGTGAAGAAATGAATTTATTAGAAGGCGAAGATAGTTTAATCTATACAATTGGAAATACTAAAACTAAGTTATATCCAAATACTTATTTACCATATAATGCTAGTCAAATTAATAATTTATATGAAATTGTTTTAAAAGCTTGTAAACTTTCTAAACAAGAAACAGTATTATTACCACATTCTAAAACAGGTTCTTTAGCAATTTATTTATCTAAATTAGCTAAGGAAGTTATTGGTATAGAATATAATAAAAATAATGTAGCTTTATCTGAAACAAATGCTAAATTAAATAAGGTTAATAATGTTAAATTTAGTCAAGGTGATATTAAATCTTTATTACCAAAAGTTTTAGAAGATAAAGAAATAGATATTGTTGTATTAGAAGCTAATAAGTTAGAAATTGATGAAGAAGTTAATATTATTTTAGAAAACCCTGTAAAGAAAGTAATTATTATTTCAAATAATTCAGCTAATCTAGTTAAAGGATTAGAAAGATTGACATCTAAGTATAATATTAATGCAATTACACCAATTGATATGGCTCCTCAAACTTCAGCAATTGAAATGGTTGTTCAATTAACAATTAAAAAGTAGTATTTATGAAATTATATTAAAAATGTCATCATTTTGAATGATGGCATTTTATTTTTACTAATAATAATGTATAATTTTATTAATAAATTTATAAAAAGGTGATTAACTATTATTAATCAAGCATTAAATTATAAAAAAATAATAAAAGTTAATTACTCAAGACTAAAAATCCCTAATTTAAGTATTTTTTAAAAATAGTGATGTTAGTAACTATAGAAAATAAATATTGCCGTATATTTATTTTAAAAGATTAGAATCAAAATCAACTTTATGTTTTTCTAAAGTGAAAATAGTATTAACAAGTTTTCTAGCAATATGAGATAAGGCAACATTATGATGTTTTCCTTCGTTTCGTTTTTTCCAATAGAAGTCAGAAATCACAGGATTATGGACATAAAATGTTTCAGCTGCATTTATTAAATACTTTCTTAAGTATGATGAACCATGCTTGACCATTTTACCAGAACCACTAAATTCACCAGATTCATTTATACTAGGTTCTATACCAGCATATGCAAGAATTTGGTTACGAGTTAAGAATTTAGATATGTTACCTAATTCACTAGCTATACCAGCAGCTGTTAATATACTAACACCTTTAATAGTATGAATTCTATAATTTAAAGAAAGATATATTTCTTCTATTTTTGATTCTAATTGTTCAATTTGATTATCAAGGAAAAGATAACTATTTAAAGAAGTCTTTAAAGCGTATTCTAAACCCTCTGAAGAATAGCCAATGGTATTAGTAGCCGCTTCTTTAATTTGACAAATCTTTTGATAAGAAATAGGATGTTTTAATTCAGCTTTCATCTTACTATATTTGTTAGAATCTAACTTAGACATCTTTTTAGGTGTCATATAGTGAGTTAAAAGATAAAATGCAGATTTATTTAATCCATTATCAAATAATGGCTTGAATTCAGGGAAAATTTGATCTAAATAACTAGTTATTTGATTTAAATATCTAGTTCTATCAGTAATTAAAGTTTCTCTTAATCTACATAATGACTTTAGATTATTAATGTGATAAAATGAATTCACATAGGGTTTGTAATCTATTGTCGTTATATATTTGGCTATAAGTTTAGCGTCCTTTTTATCATTTTTAGTTCTTCGTAAACTTTGTGTGGTGGCAAATTTATGAACTAAAAGAGGATTAAACTCAACATAGTCATAACCATTAGCTTCTAAGAAGAGCTTAAGGTTGAAATGATAATGTCCAGTAGATTCAAATCCTATTTTTATTTGTCCTTTAGGTTTTAAACTTTTAAGGATAGATAATAGGACTTGAAATCCATCCTTATCATTTTTGAAAGAGAAAGAATCTCTTATTACACAACCATTCTCATCGGCAATGAAGCAGTCGTGTTTGAATTTGGCAATATCGATGCCTACGAAATATGTCATTCAGACACCTCCTAAAATAAATATTTGTGCACTGTTCTAATCCACAGGAACGTTCTTCAATCAATTAGTCACGTTCATCATAAAAGGTCTCACATAAGCCTTAATTAACCTAATTAAAATTAGAAAAAAGACTGTGGTAATAATCACCTTCAAAAGGTCTAATTATTCAGTTAGCCTTAAAAAAACAGATAAAGATCCACAGTGCATTTATATTATAACATCCCTAATAGATGGATGATATAATCTATTAAATTGTATGAAAGGAGTAATAGTTAATTTGGTTATTAATTATTACTAAATTAATTATACGTGATAATATGATAAATTTTAAAAATGATTATAATAAGATAGCTCATCCAAGAATATTAGAAGCTATGATTAAATATAATGATGATTCATATGTTGGATATGGATTAGATACAATATCTGATAGGGCTAAAGAAGCTATAAAAAAACATATAACAGTTGACGTTGATATCCATTTTTTAGTTGGTGGTACATCAGCTAATAAAACTGTTATAGCACATTCTTTACGTCCTTATGAGGCTGTTATTAGTGTTAAAACTGGACATATATGTGTACATGAAACAGGGGCTATAGAAGCTACTGGACATCGTATTATTGAAGTAGAAGGTGTTGATGGTAAGATGTTACCATCATCTATTGAAACAGTTATTAAAACTCACACAGATGAACATATGGTATTACCTAAAATGGTATATATTACACAAGCTACTGAACTTGGAACTCTTTATACAAAAGAAGAACTTATTAATATATATAATATATGTAAGAAGTATGATTTATATTTGTTTTTAGATGGGGCTAGACTTGCTGTAGCGTTAGATAAATCAGATATTACATTAGATGATTTAGCTAAATATACAGATGTATATTATATTGGTGGTACTAAAAACGGTGCTATGCTAGGTGAAGCAGTAGTTATATCTAATGAAGAAATTAAGAAATGCTTTAGATTTTCTATTAAACAAAATGGTGGAATGTATGCAAAAGGATTTGTTGCAGGAATTCAATTTTATGAATTGTTTAAGGATGGTTTATATTTTGAATTAGGTAAACATTCAAACGAGATGGCTCATACTTTATCAGTATGTTTAATAAATAGAGGATTTGAATTAACATGTGATAATGTGACAAATCAAATATTTGTTAAGGTTTCTAACAAGTTATATGAAAAGCTATTTGATTTTGTATTATTTGAGTTATGGGAAGATTTAGGAAGAAGTAAGGTTATAAGATTGGTAACCAATTATACTACAACACATAAAGATATAAATTCATTTTGTCATGAAATTGACAATATACTAGCTGAAAAAGTAAGCTTAGAAACATATTTAAATGAATTAAGCAATTATTATGAATTTGAAATAGGTTATAAAGATTCAAAGTTAATTATAGAAAATCTAAGAGAAGATTATACTTATTATGACAGAATAAAAGAACAAATCTTAAACACAAAGGATTTTGAGGAATTGTTTCTATTATTAACTGAAAGGTTTTTAAGTTATGATCAGTATTTATGTTATTTAGTAATTAAGTCAAGCAAAACTGAAGAAGCCTATATTAACAAAAAATATCCTGATTTTTGGAATGATGCAGAAAAGTGTCCAGTCATATTTTTAACAGGAATAGATGGAGAAAATGTAAGTGGCATATTTTATGAAAGTGGTCATGAAAGAGTTAATAATAAAATATTTAAAAACATTTTAACGAAATTTAATTTTAATAAATAGTATATTTTGATAGTGTAGATTATTCTACACTATTTTTCTTTTTATGATATAATCAAAATATAAGGACGTGAGCGGTATGAAAAAGGTGGCTTATACTTTATTATTCGTTTTTTTATTTTTATTAACAAGCTGTAGAAAAATAAATACAATCCCAATGGAAAAAGGATTGACGGATATAAGTAATGAGAAAATAAATTACGTTTCTTTAGATTACAATTTGTTTGATGATAATATTGTTAAATTTACTAAAGAAAATAATATTAAAGAAATAATTGAATTATTAGATCATAGAAACATGTTATTATTTGAATATAATGATTCATATAATAATGAAGAACTTGGCAAAATCACAGAAGATAAGCTGAAAACTGCAATTCAAATTGCCATATATTTCAAAAACGGAAATTGTTTAAAATTTATTATTAAAGATGATGGTGGTTTATTTAATAACTATAAAAATAAAACATCAAGTGGTTTCTTAGATGGTAAAGTATATACAAACAAAATATACGTGTATTCTAAAGATGTTTATAATGAATTCTTAAGAATATATAAAGGTGAAGTAAAAGTAGAAGAAACCTCTGGTCAATCATATAAACTTACAGTTATTGATGATTATAATATGTTGGCTGAACCATTAAATTCGTATTATGAAGCAGGGTCTAAAGTAGAAGTACATTTACAAATGTTATCAGGATGTTATAATGGTATTTATATGAATGGTAAACATATAACAGAAGGTAATAATCCTGCTAGAATATGTGAAAAAGGTCATGAACTACATACTTTTATTATGCCTGAAGAAGATAGTGTATTATATATCGCATGGAATGGATTAATATGTAAACCAGAAAATTGTCCTGAACACAAATTTGATGAAGGTAGAGTATCACAAGTTCCTGGTGGAGGAGAAGAATTACATTATACATGTATAAAATGTGGATTTATAAAATCTACAGAAATTAATAAACCAACAGACAATGAAAATACTGAAACAGAAGAGGTAATTGTTAATCTTGGTGATATTGAAATAATTGAATCAGCAGGTCATTTAGAAAATGCTTATATTGAATGGAAACCTATTGAAAATATTGAAACATATCATGTTTATTATAAGGCAAAAGATGAAAGTGTAATGTCATATAAAAAATTGGATATGATGTTAATTAGGAAATATAATAATTATTATAGAGCTGATGTTGTTGGTCTTGCTGGTGGTGAATATAATATTAAAGTTACATCTGTACATAACAATCAAGAAGTAGGATCATTTACAGAAGTAACATTAAAAGTTAAATCTCATGATAGGTCAGGGTTTGCATTTTCAACTCATTCTCCATTAAAGGATGCATCAGGAGCTTATAATTCAGATGGTACATTAAAGGATGGAGCTCAAGTTATATATGTTCATGCAGGTAATGCTAAAACAGTTACTGCAACAGTTAATGGTACACAAGTAACTGGATTTCAAGCAATTATTGATGCAAAGGCCAAGAAAAATACTTCAAATGACATTTTATGTTTTAGAATCATTGGTATGATTTCTATAAGTGACCTAGATGGGACTTCTAGTTCAGCTATTGGTTTACAAGTTAAAGGAAATTCAGCTAATACTAATATGAATTTAACAATTGAAGGTATTGGTGAAGATGCAGTATTTAATGGTTTTGGTGTGTTAATCAGAAATTGCGGAAATGTTGAAATAAGAAATATTGGATTTATTAATTTTAAAGATGATGGAATATCTGTAGATACAGATAACTGTAATCTTTGGTTACATAATAATGATTTTTTCTATGGTAGTGGTGGTTCTGGAGATAAAGCTAAAGGTGATGGTGCATTAGATATCAAGAAATCTCATTATTGTACGGTATCATATAACCATTTCTGGGATAGTGGAAAATGTAATTTATTAGATGCCTCTACTGGTTCAGGATCAGATTATATGTCATATCATCATAACTGGTTTGACCATTCCGATTCACGACATCCACGTGTGAGAAATGCAAGTAGTGTACATGTTTATAATAACTATTTTGATGGTGTAGCTAAATATGGTATAGGTGCGGCTGGTGGTGGTTCATCAGTTTTCTCAGAAGCTAATTATTTTAGAAATACATTGCATCCTTATTTAAGTTCTAAACAAGGTACAGATGCACTAGGTGATGGTACATTTTCAGGAGAAGATGGAGGTATCATTAAGTCTTATGGAGATGTAATTATTGGTGGAAATCCTGTTATTACATATCAAGAAAATATGACCTCATTTGATATCTATTTGGCACAATCTAAAGATGAAACAATAAATTCATCTATCAAATCACTATCTGGTGGATATACATATAGTAATTTTGATACAGCATCAACTATGTATACATATCAAATTCAAAGTGCAAACGAAGCAAAAGAAACAGTAATGATGTATGCTGGACGCATTAATCAAGGAGATTTACAATATGATTTTAATGATACTTTAGAAGACGAAAATTATAGTATTATTCAAGAATTGAAATTAATGGTTACAAATTATAAGAGTTCATTAGTAAGTATTTTAGGTTCTAGTGATTATTCAGATTCATCTTCAGATAGTAATAGCACTAATCCAGATGAAAACGATAAAAATGATCAAACAAGCATTGAAGGCACTATAGTTCATAACTTTACTACTTCCGGTAAGACAAGTTCAATATTCACAATTAATGGTAATTTATCTACTAGTAAAGGGACAGTAATATATGAAGGAATTACACTTACTCAATGTTTGAAAATAGAAAGTTCAACGACTATTGGTTTTACAATCGATAAGAATTGTACTTTAATTTTAGTATTTAAAGAGATAGGTAAGAAAATCAAAGTGGATGGTAATAGTTATACAATAGATGCAGATGGAGTTGTTACAGTCGAATTATCTAGTGGTTCACATACTATCACTAAAGGTGATTCTATAAATCTATTCTATATAGTTTTGAAACCAATTCAATAAAAAGGAGGAACGTTATATGAAAAGGATAGTACTTATAAGTGTTTTTATGATAATTTCTTTTTTTGTGGTTAATATAAACATTTCAGCTGAAGAAATCATTAATTTATATCACGAACCAACTATAGATGATAGGTTTGAAAATGACAAGATTATTGTCACTTTAGAAAAAGAATATAGTGAAGTTAATAAAAAAATTAATAAAGAAACATTTGGTTTTATTGATGAAAATATACTTGAAAAAAATAATATTTCCATAGTTCAGGATATGAACATATTTAATCAAATTGGTGTAAAAGAAATAAAAGATTTATCTAAAGTTGATAATCCTAATAAAATCTTAGATAAAGATGAATATATGCAGATTTTAGAATTGACATTATCACAGCCTGGAAAACAAAATGTTTTAGATGCGATAAGTTTGTTAGAGCAAATTTATTGTGTTCATGCTGCAGAACCAGTATATATATTTGAAAATGTTCCTTTTTCAATTTCAAGTGTAGATGATTATTATAGTGACCAGTGGGCTTTACATGATACATACGGAATAAATATAGAACCTTTATGGGATATTTTAGAAGAAACAATGAATCCGATACAAGTTGGAGTATTTGAACGATATGTTGATGTTAGTCATTCAGACCTTTTAGGCAGGGTTACTGCTGAGCAGATGAGCAATACAGCAGATGATGGACATGGTAGTCATGTTACAGGAATAATAGGTGCAAAAAATGATAATCAAGGAATTAGAGGTATTGTTCAATCTAATATCGTTGTGTTAGGTGCAGTTAATACCTCATTTGCATACATGTATCAAATATTGATGAATAAAGAAATAAAAATCGTAAATGTAAGTCAAGGTAATGGTATATTAAATGAAAGGACAGGAGAAATAAATACAAGAGATGCAAATTCTTATGAAAAAAATATGATTAATAACTTTGGAACAAGCGGAGGAATTGTTGTAGCTGGAGCTGGTAATACACAAAGCAACATTGATGTTGATCCTGTTTATCCTGCATCATACAGTAATCCTAATAATGGTAGTAATTATTTAGCAAATGTAATATCAGTAGGAGCAATAGATAAATATGGAAATCTTGCAACATTTGACCCGAATAATCCGAATTTTAAAGGTTCAAATTATGGATCAAATAGTGTTCAAATATATGCCCCTGGGAAAGAAATTAAGAGTACTATAAATGATGATAGTTATGGTTCAATGAGTGGGACATCAATGGCTGCGCCACATGTTACAGGTGTAGCAGCGTTGATTATGTCAATAGAAAACATTTATGGATATACTGGTGTAACAGGATATTCATATGTAGAAAGAATAAAAGATAGTATTATAAATGGTTCACGTGCACATTCCATTACTTTGCCAAATGGGCAAACGCAAAATGTTAAAATACTTGATGCTACTAAAGTGTTTAAATACTATGTGGAAACATATTTAATTAGTTCAAATTCGAACATATATCTTTCACAAAATAATATAAATCAAAATTTTTCGAAAATAATAAATAATTCTAATTATTATACAGATAAAAATTATGTAATTAGACTAGATCAAAATTATACAAGAGAATATAGTTTTTTGGTGACCTCTGATCAACAATTTGAAGTTAAACTTTTTGATTCTTCTTTTAATGAAATAAATATAAATAAAGTGATAACAAATAATTCTATTGCTTTTGATTTTAATGGGATTATGACTAATGTGAATTATATGGAAATAAAGTTTTTAGGAGAATCTACTCAAACTGTGAATATTAAAGTTACACCGAAAAGTCATAGTCATTTTTTTCAATATGAATATTATAATGATAATTATCATAGAAAATATTGTGAATGTGGTAATTCTAGTTTAGAAGAACACATTTGGAGTTTACCTGGTTTATTATCCACATATGCAATAGAACTTAGATTGACTTGTGAAAATTGTGGTTATTCTAAGATAGCATAATTTTTAAAGTACGAAAGGATGAACTAAATGAAAAGATTGTTGTTAATGTTTATTTTTGTTGTTTGCAGTATTTTTATTGTGGGATGTGACAATAAAACAGAAGTAAATAGTGTATTTTTTACAACCGGAAAAACAGATTTACATAGAGATGAATTGAAAAAAGTCTATAGTAATTATGCAATTGAAAATGTTCAAGATATTTATAAAAGTGATGAATATGAAATATATAATTTGATAGATGGTGAAAATAGTGAAAAATATAATTTAGATATTTTTTTGGTTTCTTCATATGAATATGATTGTTATTATGTAATACACCAAGATGATATTTATTCTTTAGGTCAATATAAGATTAAAGAATATCGTTCAAATGGGATTTCTAATATTGCAATCAGTGATATCAATAATGACGGAGAAATTGAAATATTTATTTCTATTATTTTATTACAAGATGAAAATTTTTGCTCATGCACAACTCATATAATAGATACATTTTCTAAGAAAATGATTCAGCTTGTCGATTATGAAGGTGTCGTGTTTTTTAAAAAAAGAAACAATAAAATTTTATTGTATGATACAAACGGCATAAAACCGATCAAATCTGATATAGTAAATGGTAAACTAGATGAAAAATTCTATAATTTAGCTACTAATTTATTTGAAAAACCTAAATTAAACAAAAAAGAATATAAATTTGCAAATAACTTCATAAAAGAAAAATGTGATTTATTTGAAATAGAAGTTATAATAGAAGAAAACACTATTAATTTTCCATATATTTTTAAAAATGTTCAGTCAGTAGGTTTTTCTACAATAGTTAAAATAAAATTTTTAAATGAAGAATTAAATTCTATAGCTAATGATGAATCTTTAATTAGTTTATTTATATATTTTGAGGATGATAAAAAAATTATATCTATGGATAATGATCAAAATACATTGAATGGTGTTATGTATTATATTTATCCTGGAAAAGAAATAACTGATTTATATTATTATTTTAATGGTGTAAACGGTAAAAACAAATTGGGGACATATGATTTGAAGATAAAGTGTCTGATTATAGATACTAATCAAGAAGAAATAATTTGTTTAGAAGACATTTTATTAATATCATAATGAAATAAGGGGCTGTAAAAAAAACTAGATTTTGAAAATAATCAAATGCAGTTTTAAAATTTTATCAGCTTCCTTTTTTTCTACCATAAGATTATAAAAATAAAAAAAGACTTCCGTAGAAGTCGTTTTGCTTAAGATGGCGATCCGGAAGGGATTCGAACAAGTTTTTAATATCATTTATATATTATAAACATCCAATTAATTTATAGATTCTACGAATAGGGTCAAATACAACAGATATATGATAAATATGAAACTCATCTAGCATATATTTTATATTAGCAATATACCTACGGAATCTATAGATTGATATATCATAATCATTACTGGATACATATCCATAAGTTAATAAATTATATAATATGTATAAATTGATAACATTTGATTCTGATATATAACAATTCTTCGACATAATATCACCACCACACTAATAATACATAATGTCGTTTTTATATTATAAAAATTAAAAATATTTTTCTCTATTTTTTATCGCAAACGAAAAAGGGGAGTTCACACGTTAAACCACTTGTGATGAACTTCCCCTTTATTTTCTTTTTGCTAGATATAATATACTTACGTATATACTTAAGTATAGATAATTTTAAATTATTTTATATAATAAATCAAATTCATACAAACCAATTTCACATTCCGAACATTTAGATTCTAATTTAAAAGATGATTCACTATCAGATATACATGTAATTTTTAAATCTAAACATTCTTTTAAAATCTCAATTACCTTTTTAAGTTTTTCAATTTCTTTATTAATCATTTTATTTACCACCTTTTCTTAATTTATTTAAATCATTAAAGAAATAACTATTTTGTGATACCATTTCATCAAAAGTAGCTTTTTCTGTCTTATATTCTTCTAGATCATCAATACCAATAGTTGAATTATATGATTTTTCAGTAAAGAAATCACTAAAACAATCTGTACTAAAACGTTTAGAATATATCTTTTTGAACATTAGATAATAATCTTTTTCTTTAGCTGGTGAATCTTGTGTTCCAGCTTCAACCAATAAATCTAATTTATAATAACCAAATGTATTTAATATACGTTTATGATAATTATTAATTTTAGCTGAGAAATTATGATATAAATACATTAGTAATGTATTATTACCATGTTCAAATCTATATTGAGAATAACGATTATTAAATTTTGATAAATACCAATTACATATTAAATCTTCCAATGCGAAAAACGGCATAGTTAATCTAGTTTCAGAACATTCATCAATGTGTACAATTTCACATAAATCACGTGCGTCAGCCCCCCAAGACTCTGGGCGTTGTTCATCTCCCACAAATCTAATAAATGGATAATTACAGATAGTGGCCTTATGTCTTGCCATTTTTAATGAATGATTAAATAAATCATTCTTTTGGTTTGCCAAATCATCATTCTTTTTTACTTGTTGAAGTTCTAAAGTGTTGCCACGTTCTTTACCTACTTCAGTAATACCAAATATTCCAAATTCTAAAGCATTTGTTTTTTTATTATTTTCAAGAACAGTTTTACCTAAACGTAATCCATCAAAATCTAATATATGAGCGTGTCTTGAATAAGCTTCTAAATATTTAGAATCTCTTTTAAAGAAGTCCATATCCCAAAGTGGAAAGTTTCCAACATCATGTAATATATTATCTGTTCTAATTGAATAATTAGAAATAATTAATGAAGATTGAACAATATAAACAAAATATAATTGAGCGTAATCGTTTATTACTTCCCATATATTTTGAATAAATAAATTATTATTATAAGTGAAACCATAACGTTCATAGTCGTAGTCAAATAAACAGTTGTTAAATAAATCAACACCATAGAATCGTTTAATATTTCTTTTAACAGACTTAAAAGTCTTTATATCATCACTTAGTGATAATTTGAAACAAAGTTCCAACATATTAATAAAACGTTTTGTGGTGGCCAAATTAAACACTTTGTGGCGTTTTATAGCCGTTTTTAAATAATTCTCTAAATTTATCCACGGAAAGTTTGGAAACTTTAAATCAGCTTCTAGAAGCAATTCAAAAGCCTTATTTCTAAACATTGTTTCAATGGATAATAATACATCTGTTCCAATAGTGGTTTTTTTCTTTCCCATTGAACCACACAACATTAATAAAAGTGGTCGTTCGTTTATAAAGCCTTTATTTTTATTTTCAAGATGGTTTAATTTAATATAACCAACTTTTTTTCTAAATCTATCTATAAAATATAATGTAATAATTACCCAAATAAATACAGGTATAAAATCTAAAATTATAGACATGTCGAATAATAATTTGATTAACTGAACATAAATGTTCACTAAATCAAATGAAATAACGAAATACAAGTAATATGCTATTACTTCTATTCCAATTGCATAAATATTAAAACTATATAACCATATAAATATTATTAGTTTTATATAAATTGAATGTTCTTTAGTAAATAAGATAAATCGTTGGATCCAGTGTTTAACTGGTAGATATATCTTATTTTCAATTATGTTTTTCCAAAACTTTAAAGCTTTAGTATCTTCATTGTAATTATTATTAATATCACGTTCTGACATTAAAACGATAATATAAATTATCATTACAAAAGGCATTATTAATATTATAAATTTTAATATTCTTTGTAATATCAAAGATAAGAATGTAAAATATAATTTAACATTCTCCATTTTTTTAAATTCAACCCAATAATCTTTACATAAAAGTTTAAATTCTTCCCAAGTACTTGGAAGATTAAACGGCATTTCAAATGGTTGTTTTGTAAAATCATTAATTGTTATTTCATAATTAAGATTAAAATCAAATAATTCTGAAATATAATATAAAAATGAATTTTTAAAATCTATAAATGTTTCTAATAAACGATTATCAGCGTATTTAAAATAAAATATTGCTAGTAATAAAGAACCAATTACAACTAAAGATAAAATATAATGTCTATAATCGATTTTTTTAAACTTTTTTAACATTATTTCACCACCAATTCACCATGATAAAATACTACATGACAGTTATCATTAGAATCATTAAATGGACAGCTGGAACATATAATGTTAGAATCGCAAATTAATTTAATTTGTGTTGAATTTAAGTTTTTGTAATTTTCAAGATTCATCTTTTTTTCTTTTTTCATTATGTAATATGAAATATCTTCATGTTGTCTTTTATTTAATTCAAATTGTTTATCATCTATATTAATATAATGATTTCCAAATAAATCAACTTTTAAAATAATATCTGATAACATATAATCACCACCTTAAAATACAATTTTAAAAATAAATATTAAATAACCAATAAATAATAATATAATAAAACCTAATAATACTTTTAATAAATTCTTTCTTTTATTCATAATTCCACCTTATAAAATAAAGCCCTAGTATAGACTAGAGCTTTAAAAATTAATCTTTTTTCTTCCTTTTAGGAATTAAATTTAATATCTTTAATAATAAAGAAATAACATAAATAATTAATATACCACCCATTAGTCCTAAAACTAATTTAATTATTTTTTCTAATTCACCTTTAATATTAGGTAATTTAGGCCAATTTGGAAATAAAGGATTATCTGGATTTTCTGGTTCTATTTCATCATAACCAGGATCACCAGGAGATAAATTTCCACCTGATACTTGACATTTATAAACCACACCATTGTTTTCATAATGTAATTCTAGAATTTCAATTTCTTCCAATTTATCAAATTCATAATATTGCATACAATAACCAGAAATGTTTCCACAAGTAGAATCATTACACTGTCTTGGTTCTCTAAAATTATAAGTAGAACCTAATAAAACGGAACAATCATAATTAAATAAATCTACGTATGAATCCATTACTAAATCACCAAATTGATTGTCTACAATTCTATTACCTAAATAAAATGTTGGAAAAGTTAATTCCATAGATTTTTCATTTACTCTTAAGGTTTTTGAATCATCATTATATTCTTCCGTAATATTTTCTGTATTTAAAATATTTGTAATATTACTTTTATTAGAATGATAATTAACAGATTCATAATCTAAAGTTTCATAATGTACTTTATCATAGTCAAATTTAGCATATATAACATCATCATATTTTATATGATCAGGAAAATTAAAATTATAAAAATAAACATACATTGATTCAGGAGCACCAGTAAACATATTTAAAAAACTGTTCCACATAGGATTATCTTGAGTAACTTTTACAGATACAACTTTATATTCTTCAAGAACTAACATTGAATCAAATGCAAGTTCAACAGTAAAACCATTTAATTTAGAATGGTTGTTTACTGATTTAAATGTAGATGAACATGTATATAATGTACCACTGGTTACTATATTATAAGAAATTTCTGTAATATGAATTTCAGCATTTGTTAAATATTCATATGTGAACCCTTTAATTTTATAAATTAAATGTTCTTCATCATACATTAATTTAGTACCATTATTAAATGTTTGAATAGCACCATTTTCATTAAATTTATACTTTAATTTAAAATCAGATATTTTAGATCTATCAGTAGAACTATATTTTACAGGATTGTATAAATAAAAATATGTTTGAATGTCATAATCTGTTGTATCAACATAAGCTTCAGACATAGCTATTACATACCATTTGTCATAATCATATGATTTAGGTTCATAATATTCATTAATATCCATTCCTAATATTTCAAAATCATCTTCGATGGATGAAGTATCAGTAATAATATTTTTATATGAAGTTTCTGCAGCATAACAATTAAATAATATAAAAGTTATGACAACTATAAAGCTTGAAAATAATATTTTAAATTTATTCATAGAATCACCACCTAGAAATAAATTTCATAATCAGATAATTCAATTTCTATATCTTCATTATTATCACTATTATCGTTATTAAAAATATCTTCAAATGTAGGCAATTCAATTCCATCTATAGCAAAAGACATAAATAGTGAACTTACTAATATCATTAATAAACAAATAAATATAAATTTTAATAACTTCATATTAATCACCTACTTTACTAAGATTAATCTATCTGCAACATCAGTTAATTTTTGATATAAATAATCAGAATCAACAGTTGGTTCTTCATTAAATGTAAAATAATAATCAGCAGGTGTACCATATGAAGTTGAAGATAAACCAGAAGTTTTATCACTTGAAATAATATAAATTTTTTCATCATCTAAAGTAACCCCATACATTTGATTACCCTCTAAACATAATGATCTAAAATGATTATTGAATTTGTCTGTTATATTAACTACAAAACCAGTACCAGTACTAAAATCATATGCATTTGTTCTAAATAACCAAATACAATTTGTAAATGTATTTGAGTCGTCAAATACATAATATTGATCATTAATAATTCTAGTTTGAATATTTTCCATATTAATAACATCATCTTCTGTTATATAAAATTTAACAACTGAATCAGCTGTAGAAATAAACATTTCTTCATCATTAGTTAAATAAGTAACATTTATATTATTTACATTAGAATATGATACAATATCTTTTTTAGATCCATTGTTTGATATAGTAAATTTATCACCAATATTTACCAATAAATAAATATAATATTCACCTTGTTCATTAAGTTTAAATTCATATTTTGTATCACCATAATTCCAATTGTTCATAGAACCAACAATTCTATAAGATACTGGTTCATTATCTGGAGTAGGTTCTTTAACATTTAATTTTAATAGTAAATTTAAAGCAATAGGTAATAATAAAACAATTCCTATTATTAATAAAAGTTTTTTATTTTTCTTTTTCATTTATATCACACTCCTAAGAATAATCAGTTAATGGAATATCAAATTGAACATAAACTGTACAATAACCAGAACTAATTATTTCATCATTAAAAATAAGTTCATAATTTAAAGTAATACTGGTAGCACTTGAGTTTAATGCTTTAATTGATTCCAAAGATTGATTTTCATTTTCAAAATTATATATTTCATTTATTACATCAATAAAAAGTCTATCATCATTTACTTGATTTAAAAAATAAGATACAGCTTGATTAGTTTGATTTAAATTAAAGCTTTTACAACCAGTAAGTTTAATAGTAGGACTAATAGTACCTGATGATAATACTGATGAAGTAACTGATGTATGAACCATTGACTTAAATTCTCCAAAGGTTAAATCTTTTACAGAAGAATTAAAAACAATAGTTTTAGCACTAAATTGTCTAGATATACAATCAATAGTACATGTAGATTTAATATTTGTATCTTTAATATTACAAGTTAAAACAGCCTGAGTTGTAAAATTTTGTAATTTTGTTATAGTACAAGATTTAGTATCTTCTGAAATTTCATAAGTAATAAAATTTACAATATTATATTCGGAAATATCATTCCAATCTAATGTCCATTCAAATGTATAATCTTTATCAGTATCAGTTAAAGCTGTAACTAATACTGAGTCAGTATCAGTTGCAATTTTATTTTTTCTTAATTGAATATTTACATTATTATTACCTAAATCATTATTTGATTTATGTGATTTATTACTAAAGTAAGCAATACCTGAAATTGATAGTATAAATACTATTAAACATACAATTAATGTTAATATGAATTTTATTAGTTCTTTTTTTGATTTAAAATTCATAATTTCACCACCTTATAATTATTCAAATGGAATGAAATTTAACCAATTTTGATTTAGATAAGTAAATAAAGATTCTAATTCACCAGAATTAAAATTATGTTCATCAAATGTAATATAATAATTTCCTAGTAATTCAGTATTAGTATCCATTAAACTTGTTATAGAATCAGAATCATCATAAATATATTTTACATCATCATCATTATTAATATGAACAGATGATCCACCATAATTAAAGGATGTAAAAAAATTACCTAATGAATCTTTTCCAGAAATTTTAATACCATTACCACCACTATAAGAATCAGTAGAATTTAAAACCCAAATACCATTATTTAAAGTCTTATTTTCATTAGTATTTAAATAATATGGAACTCCATCAATAAGTTTTGTAGGATAATATCCACATTTTATTAAATTATGATATGAATTAAAAGTAAAAAAACCACCTGAATTCATAGAAACAGAAAATTTACCAGTATTATCTATAGTTAACCAAGTAGGACCAACAACTAATAAATGAATTCTATTAAGTTTTTCACCATTTTTAATTAAATAAAATTCATCACCCACATAAAAATATTTATTTAAAGAGTAATTATCATCTTCTAATTCTTCGAATTTATATGTTTTATCTTCATAATTCCAATCATTAAATGAACCTACTAAATATACTTCATCTTCAGTTGGTTCATCATTTACATCTTGTGAATCAATCAATTTATTTAAAATTGATATACATAATGGTAAAGCTAGTACACATGCACTAATACCAATTATTGTTTTTAAAGTTTTCTTTTTCATTTTTATCATTTCCTTTCTATTTTTTGTTTCTTTTAAAAAAATAAGGCTATTGGCAATATAACCAATAGCGTTATTACCATATTAATTTTTATTATTATTGTTCTTCAGTACCAGCTTCATCTTCACCAGCTTCAACTTCAGGAGTTTTTTCAGTATCTTCTACATCATCTTTTTCAAACTTTTCAGTGATTTCATCCCATTTGGCTGTAATATAATCACTGTGTTTAACACCTACAGATAACATAGCTGTTCCTAAAGCAATGAATGCGAAAACTAGTAATAAATTACGTTTTTGACGACGGTTCATTTTCTTCATAGCTCTATAGTTCCTTTCTTAGTTTTTTTATATAAAAAGAGATTTTGTGATGTTTTTAAAAAGAAAGGTTGTCCTTTCATTAATATTATTAATATCTCTTTTTATTCTTATATTTTTCTTTCTTAATGGTTCTTATTAAGGTTAACCACCCAAGTATAAGACCACCAAAACCGACTATAATCATTAATAATTGATATAGATCATTTAAATTGTTCATTATAACATACCGCCATTCCAAGCTCTGTTATAATGTTTATTAAAAATCTTTCTTCTAGTTTTCTTTGATAAAATGATTTTATATTTGTTTTGTTTCCTCAAAACTTCATGATGA
>JBGVFV010000069.1:0-18308 GCA_045121295.1 Candidatus Pelethenecus sp. | reverse complement strand
ACCGCAATGGAAAGAAGGGGAACACATTTCCCCTTCAACCCCATTAATTTCGATAAAAAAATACTACGGCTTTTTTATAGCCGTAGTTACTACATAAATTTTATAGCCTATATCTTTCCTACAAAGAATTTAACTTTCCTTAAAATTGTTTTATAGGTCAACATTTAATGTGTTGACCTTTTTTTATTAAAAAAAAGAGCCATAAGGCTCTTAATTATTTAGTTAACCAAGAAGGTAAATTAGGTCTATTAGAATTTTCTTCATTCTTTGAAGATTCTTTAGCTTCTAATTTTTTGTTTTTCTTTTCTTCTTTAATTCTTAATTTTTCTTCTCTTCTAGTACGTCTAATATCGAATGCTTGTTCAAGTTTCTTTTCTTGTTCGTCTACAATTTCTTCCTCTTCTTCAACATTATTAATAGACTCTTTTAAATAAGAATATTCAATATTTTGTTCAGAGTTATGCTTATAAATTTCATCAGCGATTTCAGAATAACCAAAGCTTTTAGCTTTTAATTCGTAACCTGTAGCAACTACAGTTACAATCATTTCATCGCCTAATTCGTTATTATATGCAGTACCGTAAATGATATTTAATTCTTGATCACAGTTATTTCTAATTTCAGCTAACGCGATTTCAATTTCTCTTGCAGCTAATGATTCTGAAGCTGTAAAGTTAACAATTGCAGATGTAGCACCATCAATTGTTACTTCTAATAATGAAGAGTGAATTGCCTTTCTAGCAGCTTCTAACGCACGGTTAGGACCACTTGCAGCACCAATACCCATTAAGGCAGTACCTGAATTAGCCATAACATGTTTAACATCGGCAAAGTCGACATTAATCATACCTGGAACAGAAATTATTTCAGAAATACCTTGAACACCTTTACGTAATACATTATCAGCTTCACGATATGCATCTAACATTGGCGTAGATGGATCAACAATTTGTAATAAACGTTGATTTGGAATAACAATTAATGTATCTACATATTCTCTTAAAGCTGTTAAACCAGCAACAGCGTTATTCATTCTTTCAGGACCTTCAAAAATAAATGGTTTTGTACAAATACCTACAGTTAAGCAATCATTTTCTCTTGCAACTTTTGCGATAACAGGAGCAGCACCAGTACCAGTTCCACCACCCATACCACAAGTGATAAATACCATATCAGCGTCACTAATCATTTCTCTGATATCATCTTCACTTTCTAAAGCAGCCATTCTACCTACATTAGGATCAGCACCAGCACCATGACCACGAGTAGTATTTCTACCAATTAATAATCTTTGGCGAGCTTTACAATATTTTAAATCTTGAGCATCAGTATTAACAGCAATAAATTCTACACCTTGAACATCATTTTCAATCATATGATCAATTGCATTTTTACCTGCACCACCAACACCTATTACTTTAATTCTCGTTCTTGCAGATTCTAAACTATCTAAATCATCAAAAATCATATAAACCCCTCCACATCATATAACAGCAGTCTTTCAATATTTAATTTTACATTAAATATAATCTTTTTTCAATATGAAAGGAAATATTTTTTATATAATTGTTATTTCAGTTTCTAAATCTATTCCAAACTCTAATTTAGCTCTTCTTTTTATTAATTCAATTAAAGAAATTATATCTCTAGATGACGTTTTATTATAATTTATAATAAAATTTGTATGTTTTTCACTCACTTTAGCACCATTAATGCTAAAGCCTCTCATACCTAACATATCTATAACTTCCCATGCTTTTATATTTGATTTATTCTTAAAAACAGAACCCATATTAGGTTCATTTAACGGTTGAGAATTTAACCTAATTTCATTATAAGATTTTATTTTTTCATAAGTATTTATTTGTTTGATTTTAATCTTAGCTGATATAATTATGCAATCGTAAAAGTGAAATATGGATTTCCTATAACCAAAATCAGCATCTTCTTTAAATATGGTATCGATCATTCCTGATTTTGTTATATATGTAATACTTAAAATATGATTACCAATACAGTCACCAAAAGCCCCAGAGTTATTATAAACAGCCCCTCCAATAGTACCTGGTATTCCACACAAAAAAGACAAATCTCCTAACTCTTTAGAAGCTAAATAATTTACTAATTTTGATGTTTGATAGCTAGCAGAAACATCTATATAATCTTCATAAATATCAATATATGTTGGCATTTTCTTAATATTTATTACAACACCATCAAAAAAAGAATCATCAGCTAGCACATTGCTTCCATTTCCCATTATAAAATATTTTATATTCTTATCATTTAAATACTTAAAAACTTTTTTTAATGATTCTATATTATTGGGAGTATAAAGGTATTTGATTAAACCACCAGTATGAATAGTTGTAAGTTCACTAAATGAATAATTAGTCTCTACACTTCCATAATCATTTTCTAAAACATATTTAATGAAATTCATTTAATTCCTCCATTATTAGTTTAATACTATCTAAATTAGTTATCTTAGCTTGTTTATTTTTCATATTAACCATCAAGGCATCACTACTTAATAATTTTGATACAGTATTGTTAATGGTATTAATCGCCTCTTCTTCATCTAGATACAAGCATAAATTATTCTTTTCAAAATATTTTGCATTTGTATATTGATGATTATTCTTAGTAGTCCTAGAAGGAATAATAATACATGGCTTATTTATTTTAAATATTTCATAAGTTGTCATAGCTCCAGCTCTACTTATTATCAATTTAGCTTTACTCATCAAACCAGTTAAATTGTTAAAATACTCATATACTTTTACATTTTTGATATTATTATAATCTTTATAATATCTGCCAGCTATTAATATTATCTTGTAATCTTTATTTAGTGAATATACTAAGTCACATAAAGGTTTTGAACCTAATGAACCTCCAATTATTAATATATCAAAATTATCGTTTACAAAACTATCTTTCAGTTTAAGCATTGGTAGCCCTGTTAACTTATATTTACTTTTCATATCATTTTGTTTATACGCTAAAAAAACCTTCTTACTTACTAAACTAAACATTTTGTTAGTACTTCCCATATCAACATTACCTTCTATCAAATAAATTGGTATTTTATGTCTAAGTCCGTATAACAAAGCTGGTACACTTACAAAACCACCAGTACTAATAATACATTTAACATTACTCATTTTTAGATTATAAGAATTTTTAATTAAATTAATAGGATTGTTTTTAATAATAAGACCTTTAAATGGAATCTTGTATTCCTTACATAATCTTTCTTCTAAGCTATCTTTACATCCAACATACATAACACTGCCTAAATACTCATACAAAGCAATTAAAGGTATTATATGACCTCCTGTTTTACCACCAGTTAAAATAATCATAAGTTTCACCATTTAAATATATATTTATAAAACAAAAAAAATACCCAAATTTGAAATTTGGGTATTAATCTTAATCTTCAGATTCTTTAATTTCTTGTTCGATTTCTTCTTCAGTTGCATCTCTTAATACAACTTTAATTTTTGTTATACGACGATCTTGAACTTCAGCAATTGATATAGTTAAAACTTTAGCATAATCATCATAATTTTCAGTTTCTTCATTTAACATTGTGTATGTTGCGATATATTCCATTTCAAAACCAACCTTTGGAATACTTTCACATTTTGCAAATAACCAACCAGACATTTTTGCAGGAACATCTTCAGGAACATCTCCAACATTTAATCTTTCAAAGAATTCTTCAACATACATTTCAGCATCTACTAAAAATGTATTTTCATCTAATTCTTCAAATAATAAATCATCTATACCTGCAACATCATGTTCATCATAGATTTCACCTACTAATTCTTCTAATGCATCTTCCATAGTAACTAAACCTAATACATCACCATATTCACCACTTACGATAGCTAAATGAGATTTATTTCTTTGGAATTCAACAATTAAGTCATCAGCTTTCATTTGACCAGAAACAAAGTTAACAGGTCTAATAAGCTTTTTCCAAGCTAAATTAGGGTTTTTAGATAATGCAGGGAAGAAATCACGTTCATATAAGATACCGATAATATGGTCTTTATCAGTCTTATAAACTGGAATTCTTGAATAATTAGTATTATATAATATTTCTTTTACTTCATCTAAAGTCGATGCATAATCAATCGCAACCATTTGAATACGAGGAACCATAATATCTTCAACATTACGATCTTTTAAATCAAATACTTTTTTAATTAATTCTGCTTCATCATCTTCAATTTCACCAGACTCTTCCATTTCATCAATAAGAATAGTTAATTCTTCTTCATCTAGAGTCTTCTTTTCATCATCTTTTTTAGAAATTAATTTTTGTAATCCTCTAAAAATGAAAACAAGTGGGAATAAGATTATTGATAAAGTATAAACGATAAATGAAACCTTTAAACATACACTTTCTGGATTTCTTTTACCTGTTGTTTTAGGTAAAATTTCTCCAAAAATTAATAACACAATAGTAATAATTAATGTAGAAGCTAATTCTAACCATGAGTTAAATATAATTAAATCAGCAAAGAATTTCACTGAAACAATCGCTAATGTAGTATTAACAATGTTATTACCTATTAATAAAGTAGTAACAGTTTTATCAAAATTTTCAGCTAAATATAAAGCTTTTTTAGCCCCTCTTTTTCTATCTTCTACTAAAGATTTAATCTTTACTAAGCTAGCACTAGAGAATGCAGTCTCACTCATTGAAAAGAAAGCAGACATTATAATACATGCTAACATTAAGAAAAATATAGGGTTAAAGCTTGGTTTAGCTTCAGTTAAGAAAATAATCGACCTTTGTATATCCAATTCTCTACACTCCTATTAAGCTCTACTTGAATATTTACCAGTTTCAGTAGAGATAATAATTTTTTCTCCTTCTTCTATAAACATAGGAACTTTTACTAATAAACCAGTTTCAACATATGCATCTTTTAATGCATTTGTTTTTGTGTCACCTCTAACAGCTGGATCACACTTAGTTACTAACAAAGTTACTTTATCAGGTAAAATAATACCTAAAATTTCATCACCCATTTTTTCGATTTCTACAGTCATATTTTCAACTAAGAATTTCATTTCATATTCTACTAATGCATGAGTTAATTCAATTTGTTCATATGTTTCCATATCCATGAAAACTAATGATGAACCATCATCATATAAATATTGCATTGTAACTTTATCAATGATAGCTCTTTCTACTTTTTCAGCAGCGTTAAATGTAATATCTACAATACCACCATTTCTTAAATCACGTAATTTTGTACGTACGAATGCAGCTCCTTTACCAGGTTTAACATGCATAAATTCTAAAATTTTATAGATATGACCATCGTATAAAATTGTCATACCATTCTTGAAATCATTACTTGATACCATTTCTAAATACTCCTTTATTTTTTAATACTAAATCATTATATCATATTATTTGATATTTTTCAAATATCTTATTGCTTCGACATAAGATTGCTCTTTTTTACCACTAAAACATACATTACATACATCTCTTACAAAATTGATTTTTCTAAAATCTTCACGTTCATCAACATGTGATAAATGAACTTCTACCTTAATACCACTAAATATATCTAATGCGTCTCTTATGCCAACACTTGTATGAGTGTAAGCTGCTGGATTAATTATAATACCATAACAATCCAAAGATTGTTGAATTTTAGTGATAATATCACCTTCATAATTACTTTGATAGAATTCTAATTCAAAGTGATTATTATTTTCAGAAATAATTAAATCATTAATATTTTCTAATGTTAATTCTCCATAATGGTTTTTATCTCTTTTGCCTAACATATTAAGGTTTGGCCCATTAATAATTAATACCTTCAATCTTACTCACCCACACTTTTCTTAATAACATTTACTGTGTCATTTAAATCTAAATTCATTACTTCTAAATCCATAAAGTAATGATATAATTCTTCTCTTTTCATTAATAATTCTTTAACAGTATATTTACTCATTAAAGGTCTATCAATATTCGAATTATTTATTCTTTCACTAATAAATTCAATAGGGGCTGTCAAATAAATAACTTTACCTTTCATAAGTTCTTTATTAGTTTTATTCTTAATAATTCCACCACCACAAGCTACAACAACATTTTGTTTATTAAGCATATCATTTAATGCTTTCTTTTCTAATTCTCTAAAGAAATCTTCACCAAATTCGCTAAATATATCAGGTATGCTTTTATTCATCAACTTTTCGATATATAAATCTAAATCTACGTATTCGTAATCTAATTCTTTTGATAATTCTTTACCAACTGTAGATTTTCCTACACCTGGTAAACCTATTAAATATATTCTCATTTATTTAACCACTCATTAATATCTTTTTTTATTTTTTCAATTGTATTATTTATATTATCAAAATCAACAGAATAAAAATTACTTGTCATTTGGTTTCTAAACCATGTTTCTTGTCTTTTGGCTAGGTGTCTTGTGTTCTTTTTAATTTCTTCAATAGCAGATTCTAACGTAATCTCATTATTATAATAAGGTATAAATTCTCTATATCCAATACCTTTAGGATATATTCCTTCATCAAATAATGAAGTAACTTCATTAACTAATCCATCATCAATCATAATATCTACACGTTTATTAATTCTTTCATATAATAATTCTCTTTCTTGAGATAAATAAACTATAAAATAGTCATATAAAGCTTCTTGTTTATTATTATAATTGTGAATTGAATTTCCTGTATCATCTAAAACTTCAAGAGCTCTTAATACTCTTTTACGATTGTTCGGATGAAGTTTTTTTGTGTCAATATTAGGATCTTTTGATAATAGTAAATTAAATAATTCCTCATTAGATAAATCATGATATTTATCTTTCAATTCATCATCTCTTTTTTTAGCTTCAAATTGATAATCAAATATCACAGATTGTATATATAAACCTGTACCTCCGCAAATAAGATTTACAGGGTTTTTATCAATTATAGAACGTGCATCCTTTTGAAAATCTGCTACACTATAGTCCTCATATGGTTCTTTTATATCAATAAGATGATGAATTACACCATCTCTTTCAGCCATAGTTGGTTTAGCAGAACCAATATCTAAACGTTTATATATGGCTATACTATCTCCACTAATAATATCTAAATTAAGATATTTAGCTAGCTCGATAGATATTTTTGTTTTACCTACAGCAGTAGGACCAACAACTACAATAACTTTATTTTTCATGATTGAATACGCTCAAACATTTTTTCTATTTCAGTTTGTTTGAAACTGATAATAGTAGGTCTTCCGTGAGGACAAGTATACGGATTCTTACATTTTCTTAAGTTATTTACTAACGTTGTTATTTCATCATTATTAAGGGCTTTATTCGCTTTAATAGATGACTTACAACTAATTTGTTTAGCTATAGCATCTCTAAAGTATATAATATCAACTTTCTTAGAATTAATGATTAAATCAAATACTTTTCTAATAACGTCATATGCGTTATCTATATTAGCCCATAAAGGTATTTGTCTTATAACGTAATCTTGATTACTCATTGGCTCTAAGACAAATCCTAATCTATTAAAGTCTTCCATATGTTCTTCTAAGAACAATATTTCAGATTTGGTAAATGAAATCATAATAGGTAACAACATCTCTGTTGTAGGTTGATTTGCCTCTCCTAAGATTTCATAATATTTTTCATAATTAATTCTTTCTGCAGCTGCATGTTGGTCCATTAAAAACATTTCCTTATCATTTTGGAAAACTAAATATGTACCAAAAACTTGACCAACATATTCAAAGTATGGAAGCTTATCAACAACTTCAACTTTTTCTTCTATTACCGGTTCTTCAACTTTTAGAATTTGTTCTTTTACCTCAGGAGCAATTACAAATTCTTTTGTTTCTTCTGTATCAACATTTACACTTCTAAACTCTTCTAGAATGTTTTTATATGTTGTTTTTGGTTCTTCAAAATTAGATACAGGTGCATCAAATAATGAAGTCACTTGATATCCTTTTGGTTTTGGTTGACTAAATTCTTTTTTAGGAATTAAGATTTTAGATTGTAAAGAGTCTTTAATTTGATTAGTAATCTCAGTAACTAAATACTCTTCATTAGATATCTTTATTTCCGTTTTACTAGGATGAACATTTACATCAACCAATAACGGATCTATTTCTAGATAAAGAACGGCTATAGGATATTTACCAATAGGAATTAAAGTTGAATAACCATCTATTACTGCATTTGTAATATTATAGTTTTTAACATATCTACCATTTACAATTAATGTAATCTCTAATTTATTAGATCGATATACCTCAGGTTTAACTAAAATCATTTTAGCGTTAACACCATCAACTGCAAAATCGGTTTCAATTAAATTTTTAGCAACTTCTAATCCATAAATCTCACCCATAAGATTAATAGATTTGTTTGAAGCTGAAGTTTGTAAATGAATACGATCATTATTAATAACTCTAAATCTAATATCAGGATGAGCTAATGCAATTCTATCCATAAGGAATGTAATTGCTGCTAACTCATTCTTTTCAGGTTTTAAATATTTAAGTCTAGCAGGTGTATTAAAAAATAAATTCTTCACTATTACAGTAGTTCCTTTATTTGAATGTATTACACCTTCACCCTTTTTGCTTCCTGCTTCATATGTCACTTGATAGCCATTAATACCATCTTGGCTTGAGATGATTTGCATATTAGAAACAGCAGCAATTGAAGCAATAGCTTCTCCTCTAAAGCCTAAAGATAAGATTCTGGCTAAGTCATATTCAGTTTTAATTTTTGATGTTGCGTGAGGTTGAAATGCTAATAATACATCTTCACTATCCATACCTTCACCATCATCTATTATCTTAATTTCATCTAATCCACCAAGTTTAAGTTCAATAGTTATGTTTTTAGCATTAGCATCAATTGCATTTTCTACTAATTCTTTAACAACACTACTTGGTCTTTCAACTACTTCACCTGCAGCTATCATATTAGCTAGATGTGTTGATAATCTTGAAATTTTAGCCATAATCTACAACTCCTTTTCTTTAGATTTCTTTTAATTCATATAAGAATTTTAAAGCTTCAAATGGTGTCATTTTGTTAATGTCTACTTCATCAAGAAGTTTAACAATTTGATCACCTTTAGTTTCTTTTATTACTTCTTCTTGGCTTTCAAAAGCCTCAAAATTAAATAAGTCTAATTCTATCTCTTTATTTGATTTTTCACTCTCTAAAGCTTCTAATATTAATTTACTTCTAGCAATTAAAGATTTTGGTAAACCCGCTAATGATGCAACATTAATACCATAACTCTTATCAGCTGGTCCATCTAAAACCTTGTGTAGGAATGTTACACCATCATTTACTTCCTTAGCTTCAACATGAACATTTTTAAGACGTTTTAAAGTTTTATCTAAAACTGTTAATTCATGGTAATGTGTAGAGAATAATGTAACACATCCAATTTTTTCATGTACATATTCTAAAATAGCTTGAGCTAATGCCATACCATCATAAGTGGCAGTACCTCTACCAATTTCATCAAATAAAATAAGACTGTTTTTAGTAGCATTAGTTATTGCATAATTAGCTTCCATCATTTCTACCATAAACGTAGATTGTCCACTAACTAAGTCATCAGATGCACCGATACGTGTAAAGATTGAATCAAAAACCATTAAGTTAGCAACCTTTGCAGGTACAAATGAACCAATTTGTGCCATAATTACAATAGTTGCTAACATACGCATATAAGTGGATTTACCACTCATATTTGGTCCTGTAATTAACATCATATTATATGTATTAATATCTACATCATTAACAATATAACCTGTTTTTAAGATTGTTTCTAATACAGGATGTCTACCATCTACTATTGTTATTTTACGTTCATTGTTAAACGTAGGTCTAACATAATTATATTTAACAGCAATATCACTTAAAGAAATATAGCAATCAATTGTCGCAAGAACATCTGCTAATTCTTGAAGTGATTTAACAAATCCACTAGCAAAATTTCTTAATTTAATAAAAATTTCATATTCTATAGATTCTATTTGTTCCTTAGAATGTAAAACAATATCTTCATATTCTTTTAATTCTTTAGATATAAATCTTTCTGAATTAACTAAAGTAGATCTTCTTTCATAATCAATATCATCTGGTAATAAAGGAATATTAGCTTTTGTAACTTCAATATAATAACCTGTTACACGATTATAACCAACCTTTAGAGTTTTAATTCCTGTTTTTTCCCTTTGATCTTGTTCATAATTTAAAATCCATTCTTTACTATTATTTTGGATTTGTTTAATTTCATCAAGTTTAGGATCAAAGCCTTCTTTTATCATTCCACCTTCAGTTATTATTAATGGTGGATTTTCTACTATTGCGTTATCTAATAACTCAAATAGTCCAGCATGATCATCAATTTTATTTGCATATTCAATTGCAAAATCAGTACCTAAACTAGCTAATACTCTTTTAACATCAGGAATATTCTTTAAAGATTTTCTTAGCCATCCTAAATCCTTAGCATTTGCGTTACCAGATGCAACTCTACCAATAATTCTTTCAAGATCATATACTGATTTGAAATACTCTTTAATTTCGCCTTTTTCTAAAAAATGATCATTGAAGCATTCAATAAAATCTAAACGTTGATTAATAGAATTAACATCCATTAATGGTTTATCTAGCCATTTATGAAGCATTCTAGAACCCATTGCAGTTTCACACTTATCTAAATGCCATAATAATGATCCACTTTTATTATTAAATCTTAATGTTTCACAGACCTCAAGATTACGCTTAGTGAATGCATCTATTTTCAAATATTTTGAATCAACATAATTCTTAAATGGTTTAAAGTATGTTGGTTCTTGTTTTTTTGTTTGAGTAAAGTAATTTATAAGCATACCAATTGCAGAGAAATATGCAGGATCAATTTCTTTAACGATATGAGATAAATTATTAGGAATATCTTTTTCAAGAATCTTAGTTAAAAGAATTTGATTTTGAGTTACAAATTTATATAAGTTACTATTGTTATAATCAACATCTACGACTATTTCTTTAATATGTAAACCTAAAATTTCATTTGCTAAGATATCAAAAGAATTGAATTTAGCTACATATCCTTCACCAGTAGTTAAATCACTATAACATAAAATATAGTCTCTTTTAATTTGAATGATACTACCAATGTAATTATTTTCTTTTTCATTTAATCCAGAATCTAAAGTACCAGGTGTAATAACCTTTATAACACCTCTTTTAACTAAACCCTTAGCTTCTTTTGGATCTTCTATTTGTTCAACTATACCAACCTTGTAACCTCTTAAAACAAGCTTTTCAGCATATGGTTCAAAAGCGTGAAAAGGGACTCCACACATCGGAATCCTTTCTTGTACACCAGCATCTTTTCCTGTTAAGGCAATTTCTAATTCTTTTGATGCTAAAATCGCATCATCAAAAAACATTTCATAGAAATCTCCTACACGATAAAATAAAATTGTATCTTTATTTTCTTCTTTTATATCAAGATATTGTTCAATCATTGGAGTGTATATTCTAACTCTTTCACTCATGGATGAACACCTCCATTACTTTATAAATCTTGAAGCAACTACTCCTACACAGAATACTGCAATTAATCCAACTGTGTATAAAACAATTTTTAACACTTTTTTCTTATTAGAAGCAAGTTTTTTATTTTTATAATATGGATTTTCAATTGCTTCACCTTTTTTTATGAATTCTGTTGAATTAAATTCCGAATCATAACTTTCATTATTCATTTTTTCTTCAACTGATGATTCTTCTTTTTCTTCTAAAATTTCTTCAACTACTTCTTCATCATTTTCATCAGAAACATTATCTTCTACTTCAAACTCATCTTCTAATTCAGTTTCATTAGATTCATCATTTTCAATTTCAGAATCATCTTCTAATTCAGTTTCATCAGATTCATCGTTTTCCATTTCAGAATCATCCTCTAATTCAGTTTCGTCAGATTCATCGTTTTCCATTTCAGAATCATCTTCTAATTCACTTTCATTAGATTCATCATTTTCAATTTCAGAATCATCATATGATTCAAATTCAGAAGTTTCACTTTCGCCAAATTCTTCAGTTTTTATGTTTTCTTCAACTGGTTCTAAGTCAACATTATCTTCTACTAAACCATCATCTACTGATTCTATATTAACTGTTTCTTCTACAGATTCCTGAACATTATTTTTATTACGTAATTTTTCAATTAAAGATTGAACATCTATTTCATTCTTTTCTGGTTCTGATACAGACTCTTCAACCACTGGTTTAGAATCAACAACAGGTTCTGGAATTTTATTTTCTACAGTTTCTTCTTGTAGCCCTTGTTCTTCTAATCTTCTTTGTTCAGCTAATTCTTGTTTACGTTTTCTAGCTAATGCTAAACGTTCAGCAGGAGTCATTTTACCATTTGATACAGAATCAGTTTTCTTTACAGGTTTTGGTTGTTCCTTAACATGCTCTTCAACTTTTGGTTCAGTTTCTTCATCTTGAATTAATCCTAATTTTCTAGCTATTTCTTTTATCAAATCATCTTGTGTTAATGGTTTTTCTTCAGCAGTTGGTTCAACTTCTTCTGCAGATTTAGGAAGAATAATAACATCCTTTGCTTCACCTCTACCAAAGTTATCAATACTATCCAAATCAACTTTAAATTCTAATGGTACAATTCCTAATTCATTAAAACTAATTTTTAATTCTGATGTAGAAAGTTTATTAACTTTAATTAAGAACATCAATAAATAAATTATTTCATTCTTTTTTAAATTACTAGATAAAGTTATTTCATGTAATTCACATAATGAATTTAATTGAACAATTGTCATTTGATCAATTTCTTTACCTAAAGCAACAGTTAATTTTCTTTTTGATTTTAATATTTGTTTAACAAAATCAGTAAACTCATTCTTCTTTAATCTAGAAGGAATAATAAAACCATATTTTTCAGCCAATCTTCGCAATTCATCAGATGAAAATGAATTATTAAAATCATTCTCTATATTTTTAACTGGCACGCCATCAAAATGTTTATTAACTTCTTCACAAACTTCAAAAATTATTCTTTCATATGAAGAAAAATCATCAACTTTAATTTTTTTTATTTTACTTAGATATTGAACTTCTCCATCTTGTAGATTTAAACATTCAAAATTTCTTAAAATTAAAGTCCATAAAATAGTACGATAATTTAAGAAATCTTCTTCATCACAAATCTTTTCAAATAATGATTGTAACTGGAATTCATTAAAGTCCTTATAAAATTGTAATTTTGTAAACATATCTTTTGGCAAAGATTGAGAGTTTAATGTTTTAATTTTTTCATTTAAAACACTCATCAACGCCAACATATTAAGACGTCTAGGAAGTTTATTTTCTCTATTAGCAAAAAACTCTTTTACTTGTATAGCACTTAAGCCTGCTAATTTATTAGCTAATGTTGAAATCTTACTTCTTTTATCGAAAATTGTTATATATTCTAAGTCATTAGAAAATTCCATTTTAATCACTGCCTTTTTAATTTGTATAAAGTGTCTTTTATTATAATATAATAAAAATTGCAATTTTTCAACATATTTTCATATTTTTACAAGCAAAAAAAGGAAAAATAAAAAGCCAGCAAGCTGGCTTAATATATTACATTGCGTCGTGAATAGTACGGCTAATAACGTCGTCTTGTTGTTCCTTAGTTAATTTGATAAAGTTAACAGCATAACCAGAAACACGAATAGTTAATTGAGGGTACTTTTCAGGATGTTTTTGTGCATCTAATAAAGTTTCACGATTGAAAACATTAACGTTTAAGTGGAAACCACCATCAGAGCAATATGTATCTAACATTTGAACTAAATTATCAACTCTTGACATTTGTTATACCTCCAAAAATTAATCTTCTTTACCTAATGATTCAGGTGTAATTGAGAATGTATTAGAAATACCATCTCTTGAATATTCATATGGTAATTTTGCAACTGATTCTAATGAAGCTAAAGCACCGTTAGTATCACGTCCATGCATTGGGTTAGCACCTGGAGCTAAAGGTTCACCTTTTCTTCTACCATCTGGCGTGTTACCTGTGTTTTTACCATAAACTACGTTAGAAGTAATTGTTAATACTGACATAGTTGGAATTGATTCACGATATGTCCATTGTTTTGCAACACGGTGCATGAAGATTTTCATTAATCTAACAGCGATTTGGTCAACACGGTCATCATTGTTACCATATTTAGGGAAATCACCTTCAACTCTAAAGTCTACAATAATACCATGTTCATTTCTGATTGGGTAAACTTTAGCATATTTGATAGCTGATAATGAGTCTACAGCACAAGATAAACCTGCAACACCTGTAGCGAAGAATCTTCTAACCTTAGTATCATGTAAAGCCATTTCTACTGCTTCATATGAATACTTATCATGCATAATATGGATTAAGTTTAATGTATTAACATATAATCTTGTTAACCATTCAATAGTTTGTTTTAATTTATCAATTACTGTATCATAATCAAGTGGACCATCACCATATACTGGTTCAAATCTTGGAGAAACTTGAAGTGGTTTACCAGTTTTCTTATCTAATAAGATTTCATCACAACCACCATTTAAAGCGTATAATAAACACTTAGCTAAGTTAGCACGAGCACCGAAGAATTGCATATCTTTACCAACACGCATTGAAGATACACAACATGCGATTGCATAATCGTCACCCATTTCTGGTCTCATTAAGTCATCTGATTCATATTGAATAGATGAAGTTTCAATAGATAACTTAGCACAATATTTCTTGAAGTTAGCAGGTAAATTTTTACTCCATAAAACTGTTAAGTTTGGTTCTGGAGCAGGTCCTAAGTTTTCTAATGTATGTAAAATACGGAATGATGTTTTAGAAACTAAAGTTCTACTGTCGATACCCATACCACCGATAGTTTCAGTAACCCAAGTTGGATCTCCTGAGAATAAATCGTTGTATGATTGGATACGCATGAATCTAACCATTCTTAATTTCATTACGAAATGGTCAATTAATTCTTGAGCTTCTGCTTCAGTAATAACACCATTAGCGATATCTCTTTCAATATAAACATCTAAGAAAGTTGAGTTACGACCAATTGACATGGCAGCACCATTTTGATCTTTAACTGCAGCTAAATAACCAAAGTATAATGCTTGAACAGCTTCTTGAGCAGTTTCAGCTGGTCTAGAAATATCACAACCATATGAGGCAGCCATTTGTTTTAAAGCTTTTAAAGCTTTAATTTGTTCAGATAATTCTTCTCTGTTTCTAACCATTTCTGGTCTCATTGTACCATCAGTATTTAACTTGTCGTATTCTTTCTTTTCAATTAAGAAATCAATACCATATAACGCAACTCTACGGTAATCACCGATAATACGTCCACGACCATAAGTATCAGGTAAACCTGTTAAAATATGTGAAGAACGTGCTAAACGCATTTCAGGTGTATATGCATCATAAACACCATCGTTATGAGTCTTACGATATTTTGTGAAGATTTCTTTTACTCTATCAGTTACTTGATAACCATACATTTCACAAGCTTGTACAGACATTTTAATACCACCAAATGGTTGTAAAGCTCTCTTTAATGGTTTATCAGTTTGTAAACCTACAATTTTTTCTAAGTCCTTATCAATATAACCAGGACCATGGCTAGTGATTGTACCGATAATATCAGTATCAGCGTCTAAAACGCCACCATTAGCTCTTTCTTGTTTTAATAAATCTAATACTTCATCCCACAATTTAACAGTAGCTTCTGTTGGTCCAGCTAAAAAGCTTTCATCACCATGGTATGGAGCATAGTTTCTTTGGATGAAGTCACGTACATTTACTTCTTCCATCCATTTTCCAGGAACGAATCCTTCCCATCCTTTGTACATAATATTCCCCCTCTTTTACATATTTTTTATGCCACTAGTGGGCCGCTTGATTATATCATAAAATATCTAATAAAACAACTTTAATTAACTAAATTAACCCTTTTTCTTTTTTTAATTCTTCAATTTTTGCATCTAACCATATTTCTAATATTTCTTCTGGTTGATATCCTCTACATTTAGCAAATACCTCCTGATTGTATAATACCAAAATTGTAGGTACCGCTTCTACACCAAATTTTTCCACTAATGGATATGATTCTTCTGATATTTCAATATGGTGAAGTTCACAGTCATTTCTAGAACCAACCAATTTATTTACAATTGGTAATAATGTTATACAGTTAGCACAACCTTCACCGCTAACTTCTACAACACTAATACCCTTTAATACTTCTTCATAATTCTTTTCATTAATTATCATCTTTAATAACTCCTAGTATTTTTTTAACATTAATTATTTCTTCTTTAGAAGGAGTTCTAACTCCTTTTAAAGGATACTCTAAACCTAAATTATTGTATTTAACCTCACCCATAGTATGATATGGTAAAACATCTATTTTTTTAACTGTATTTAATGTATCAATAAATTTCTTTAGCTTAACTAAATATTCATCATTTAATGTAATCCCTGGGACAACAACATGTCTAATCCACATATCTTTATTATTCTCTGATAAGAATTTTGCATACGCTAAAGTGTTAGAATTCTCTACTCCAGTTAATTCTATATGTCCAATTGGATCAATATGTTTAATATCTAATAAAAATAAATCTGTATATTTGTTTAATTCAGTATGTTTTTTTACACTTTCTTCATTTTTAGGATTAAACATAAAACCAGATGTATCAACAGCAGTATTGATACCATGTTTTTTTAATTCCTTGAATAACTCAATGACAAAATCAATTTGAACTAAAGGCTCTCCACCAGATACAGTTATACCACCTTTATCTCCATAATAGCCTTTATATTTTAAAACTCTATTAACGATATCACTAATCTCGTGTTCTTTGGCACCTTCCATACTCCAAGTATCAGGATTATGGCAATACTTACATCTTAAAGGACAACCTTTTAAGAATAATACAAATCTAATACCTGGTCCATCAACAGTACCAAATGTTTCAAAAGAATGAACTAAACCCTTCATATTAAGCACCAATCAATTCATCAAAATCTTTGATTACATTATCTACTTCTTCCCAAGAAGATAAACTAGCACCACAAGCCATATCATGACCACCGCCACCATATTTTTTAGCTATGTGAACAATGCTAATATCCCTAGATCTAAATTCTCCAACTATTTTGTTATTTTGGCTATCATAAGTAAAATTACACCAAATAGGTATTTCCTTAATACCTGCCATTACACCGACCATACCACGAGAAATATTAAAGAAATCTACATTAAACTTTTCAAAAACTTCTGGTCCATTTTTAAGATAAGCTACACCATTTTTAGTAGTTTCAAATCTAGCAGCAAACCAGTTCTTCATAAGTCTTTCACTTAATAATTCAGTATATAAATTTTTATAAATATATTCCTTATCAGCACCTAAATCTAATAATTCAGCTGATACTCTTAAAGTATTCCCACTTGTTTCACCATATTGGAATCTACCACTATCTGTAACTATACCACCAAAAAATGCAGTTGCTGCATCCTTTGGAATAGTTAAACCTCTATCCAATAATATTTCAGTAATTAATTCACAAGCTGCAATCTTAGTAGGATCACAAATCCAATTATCTGTAATATCACTTTCATTCTTATGATGATCAATAATAAATACTTCCTTAGCTAATTTATATCTATCATCACTAACCATAAACGCAACTGATACATCTGTAATAATAACAAGTGCATTTTCATAAACACTATCATCAATATTGTCCATTTCACCTAAAAACGCATATCTATCACTCATATCACCAACTATATAAATTTCTTTATTTGGATAGTTAGCCTTAAGAGTTAATGCTAAACCACGTTGACTACCAATAGCGTCTAAATCTGGTCTATTGTGACGATGAATAATAATAGTATTATATTCTTCTATTTTATTAAATAAACGATTAATCATAATCTTTTCCTCCTTGTAGTAAAATTATAACATAGAATTTAATTTAAGAAAATAAAAAGACTTTATTTTTTAAATAAAGCCTTTTAACGATATAACAATTAAGTATGTATGTTATATATAGACTACAAATTGTGTTGTATGTATTAAGCTTTAATTAAGCTTGTATGTTAACTACAAATAATTAATGTATGTAGCTATAAACTATAAGGTATGTAAAAAGGGATGATA
>JBGVFV010000068.1:0-3956 GCA_045121295.1 Candidatus Pelethenecus sp. | reverse complement strand
CCGACCAGCATTAGTCAATCCCCTAGCGTATTACTCTAAGTAAATTTGAAATATATTTGGAGAGCCGTATACGAGACCCGTACGTACGGTTCGGCGAGAGGGGCGAAAAATAAATTAAATTATTTTCCCTCTACTCTATTACATAATATTCATAAATAATAAAAAAAGCAGATTGCTCTGCTTATTATTTGTTTGAATCAAAAGCTCTTTTACTTTTTCTAATAGATTCTTTATATTCAATATTATGAGAATCTAAGAAGTTTTTAAAGTCTTTAATACCTTGATTAATTTCATCTACTTCATATTCTATTTCATAATCTACATGTCCATAGTATTCGCTTCTATCAAAGAAGATCTTTCCATTTTTGTAGTGAGAAGAAGCTCTATATGTTGTTAATTCAGCTACTTTTGACACGTTATAAGGAATTCCTATAACATTGGCGTCAAAACCTTTTTCAAGCATTTCTAAGGCTTTTTCCTTTGATAAGAAGATATGAGTTTCGTCTGCACCAACTAATGCTCTAGTTTTTTTAGTAAGCTTAAAGTTGTTGCCTTTTTGACGAATTCTTAAAACTGTTTGTTCTTGAATTAAATCTGTATTTTCAGTGTCAAAATAATGGTTGATTTGAGTGAAAATATTGTTTGATAAATTGAACTCTTCTAATAACTGATAATATTGTTCTTTTGTTATTAATGTTTTGAATTCAATTTCTTTATTTTGATTCATGAACAACACCCCTTTTTTTCTCGATATATTTAATAATATATTATATTTAGAGATAAAAATCAAGTGTAATTAACGAAAATGCTTACTTATATTGTCATTTATTGATGATTTCATCGATAATTTGATAGTCTAAAGCTTCTTTAGCATTCATATAATAATCACGCTCAGTATCTTTTTCAATTATAGAAACTTCTTTATTACATAATGTTGCTAATAATTGATTAAGTTTTTCTTTAGTTCTTAATAATCGTCTAGCTTGTATATCTATATCTGAAGCAACACCTTCCATACCACCATATGGTTGATGAATCATTATTTCAGCATTTGGTAAAGCTTTTCTTTTTCCTGTACCAGCAGCTAATATAAATGCTGCCATTGAAGCTGCCATACCAATTGCAATTGTATTTACTTTTGAGTTTATCATATTAATGGTATCGTATATAGCTAAACCAGCTACTATAGAACCTCCAGGAGAAGATATATAAAGGTTTATTTCTTTATCATTTATTGAATCTAAATAAAGTAATTGAGAAATAATTAATGTGGATATTGATTCATTGATTTCGCCTGTTAAAAGAATAATACGGTCTTGTAATAATCTTGAGAATATGTCATAACTTCTTTCACCGTTAGATGTTTTTTCTAAAACATAAGGAATATAATTCATTTTATCACCTTGCTTTCTACTGGTTTATAATATCAAAAACGTTTACATTAATTTGTTTTAATTTGTCAATGGTAAAAAATATTGATAAATATTTTATTAAGTGGTACAATATATATATCAAATATATTAATGGAGGAATTTTTATTATGGCTATCAAAGTAGCAATTAATGGTTTTGGCCGTATTGGTCGTTTAGCATTCAGACAAATGTTTGGTGCAGAAGGATATGAAATCGTTGCAATCAACGACTTAACAGATCCAAAAATGTTAGCAAATTTATTAAAGTATGATACAGCACAAGGTGGTTATTGTGGTCGTATCGGTGAAGGTTTACACACTGTAGAAGTTGCTGAAGGTGCAATTATCGTTGATGGTAAACAAATCACTATCTATGCTGAAAAAGATGCAGTTAATTTACCTTGGGGTGAATTAGGTGTAGATGTAGTATTAGAATGTACAGGTTTCTATACTTCAAAAGCAAAAGCAGAAGCTCATATTACTGCAGGTGCTAAGAAAGTTGTTATTTCAGCTCCAGCTGGTAATGACTTACCAACAATCGTATTCGGTGTTAACGAAGGTACTTTAACTGCTGAAGATACAATTATTTCTGCAGCTTCTTGTACAACTAACTGTTTAGCTCCAATGGCTAACGCTTTAAATAACTATGCTGAAATCCAATCAGGTATCATGAGTACAATTCATGCTTACACTGGTGACCAAATGATCTTAGACGGTCCACATAGAAAAGGTGATTTAAGAAGAGCACGTGCTGGTGCTTCTAACATCGTTCCAAACTCAACTGGTGCTGCAAAAGCAATCGGTTTAGTTATCCCAGCATTAAACGGTAAATTAATCGGTTCTGCTCAACGTGTTCCAGTAATCACTGGTTCATCTACAATCTTAACTGCTGTAGTTAAGGGTACAGATGTAACTAAAGAAGGTATCAACGCTGCTATGGCTGCTGCTGCTAACGCTTCTTATGGTTATAACGAAGATCAAATCGTTTCTTCAGACGTAATCGGTATGACTTATGGTTCATTATTCGATGCAACTCAAACTATGGTTTCTAAAGTTGCTGAAGATTTATATCAAGTTCAAGTTGTTTCTTGGTATGACAACGAAAACTCATATACAAGCCAAATGGTTCGTACTATCAAATATTTCGCTGAATTAAACTAATTTAATTTAAAAGAGTGCTTAGGCACTCTTTTTTCTTTTTATAAAATATGGTATATTTTTAACGGTGATTAATTATGAATTGGAATACATTTTTAAATGAAGAAAAAGAAAAAGATTATTTTAAAAATTTAATGAGTAAAGTAGAAGAGGATTATAAGAATAATTTATGCCATCCTAATTATGATGAAATATTTAACGCTTTTAAAATGACACCATTAGAAGATTTAAAAGTAGTAATTTTAGGACAAGATCCTTATCATGAAATTAATCAAGCTCATGGTTTAGCATTCTCTGTATTATGTGATAAATTACCACCATCATTAGTTAATATATATAAAGAGATGGCTAGTGATTTAAATGTTGAAGTTAATCAAGATGGTAATTTAACTTATTTAGCTTTACAAGGGGTTTTATTACTTAATACTATACTATCAGTACGTAACGGACAAGCATTAGCGCATAAATCTTATGGTTGGGAAATATTTACTGATAATGTCATAAAATATCTTAATACAGTAGATAAACCTATTGTATTTATTTTATGGGGTAGTAATGCAATTTCTAAAAAGAAGTTATTAAATAATAAAAACCATTATATTATTACTTCTCCACATCCATCTCCACTTTCTAGTTATAGAGGATTTTTTGGTTCTAAGCCATTTTCTAAAACTAATGAATATTTAATAAGTAAAAATATTAAACCAATAAATTGGGTAAAATCCTAGTTACTTGTTTATCACACTCATATTTTAATATGGGTGAAGAAAATGAATTATTATAATATACATACATCAGATTTAGAACAATATGTTGTTAAGCCTGGTGACTCATTATATATGATTGCAAAAAAATATAATGTTTCAATTGATAATTTAAAACAAATAAATCATTTAGTATCAAATGTTATATATCCTAATCAAATATTATTTATTCCAAAAAATAAGATATGTAATACATGTAATATGCCTCATGGTACTGTTACACAAGCAAATGATTCTATTAATGATTTAATTACTAAGTATTCCTTGACATTATCAGAGATTTCTAATTTAAAGGTTGTTCCAAATCAAATGATATCAGTTCGAGAAAAACAATATTATACTATCCAAGTAAATGATAGTATTGAAGAGTTATTAATGAAGTTTGATTTAAAACCAATTGAATTATTAAAGTTAAATAAAGATATATGGATAGTTCCAGGAGAAAAAATAATTATTGAAAAATAGTTATTTTTTCTTTTTATTATTTCTTAGGAAATTCTATGTTAAGATGTTTTTATTAGATATAACCACAAAAACCCTAGACTGAAAATGGTTCAAATCTAGGGTGTTGATACTATTTTGATATAGTTATCTTCTCATTTTTTTAGCTTTCCAAATTTCTA
>JBGVFV010000067.1:0-13685 GCA_045121295.1 Candidatus Pelethenecus sp. | reverse complement strand
AAGTAAAAAGACTACAAATAAACGAACTGGAAAGAAAAGAAATTCTTATAAAAAATAATTAAGAAAATAGTGATAGTTGGTTGTTTCTTTCCAATAAAAAAAGCGTATTTTAAACCGATAATTTTCGAAAAAATACGCTTTATTTATTTTATCATTTCCTACATCTGTTTATAGGTCACCCTACAAACTTTTTATAGCTCGATTTTGATTAGTACTACTTATAATTTAAAGTACCAAAAAAGATGGCAAAGCTGTATTACAGCTAAATCGGAAGCCATCTTCTATTTGATTTTATAATTAAATTTATAAAAAGTCAATCTTTTATTCGTATGGATAATCTGGTGTAATATTATATTTAATATTTGCGAATATTAAATCAATTAATATTCTATGAATATTCTTTGGCACATCTTCAATTATAATACCACCATTTGTTAATAGTTCTTTAGCTTGTATATAATTACAATTTGATATTCTTGCTACTATTTTAATTTGAGTATTCTCAATATCATTGTGTGGTAATAATTCTATTTTATATTTAGTATAATCCATTTCCCATTTTCTGTAATATGATGTCACAACTTTTAGTTTGTTACATTTTAGACATTTTAAACCACAAGTTCTTCCATCAATAAATGCGATTAAATTATTTCCACAAACATCACAAATTTCAGATGAATGTTCAATTTCAAATGGTAAATTATATCTTTCATATATATACTCTAATTCTTCCAATATTGAAAATGTACCATTTACTATAATATCATAAATAAACGACCAAATATCTTTTAATTTTACATTTTCAATACATACTTCATCTAGATTATTAAATTTAAACAATTGTTCCTTTTCATTATCTCTAAATTCATGAAATAGTGTTATATAATCACCATAATTAGTAAGCATATAACATTCTTCATTCACAAAATTAATCTCATATTCACCTAATAAAGAAAGGAATAATTCTTGAAATTTGTCATATGATATCATAATTTTATCCCTCCTTTTTCTTTAGATAAATTACTCTATTCTTTTAACTTTAAACAACAAACAACTTCGCAATGTCCTGACCGCCTTTTTTTGACTAGGTAAAGAGGGATTGTTTCGAGCAAAAAAACAGGTATTATTTACATTTAATGTAAATAAAGTGACCTATTTAGCCGCACTATATAGGACATATGTAGTAACTAGATCAGAAAAAATATCGTGTGTGGTAGCTACCAAACAATAAGTCAAGCAATTTTAATACAAAGTAATGCTCATGTCCAATCGTGCGTGGTAGCTACCAAACAATAAGTCAATATAACTAATGTTTCTTATTTTTCTTCATTACACCTTTTTTTACTGATCCATCTACCATTTCAATAAAATACGTTTTCCCAGTAGCACATGTTTCAAATTCTGCTTTTTTATTTTTTATATTTTTTAAAACACATTTCCTACCTTCTATCGTAACAATTTGACCAATTTTATAATCTTTTTCTTTTTTTTCTATAACCTTGTTATCTTCAGTATAATTAGATGTATTTTGTATTTCTTTATTCTTGTGTCCCTTTACTTGATTAATTCTAATTTTTCCATTTATTTTAGTGATGTTAAGATAAGTCTTTCCCACTTTATCTTCATTTGTTTTGTCTTGTTCATATTGTGAACCTAAAAACATCAATTTATCTTTTGGTATAATTCTTTCTCTGCCATTAAAATTTACTATAAATTGTTGTTTAGGATAATTTTCTACAATATAGCCTTGACCGAATTCCTTATGATAAACATTTTCTCCAACACATTGATTATTATTTATTTTAGAAGGTGCTCGTACAATTATTTCTTCCTCTTCATCAATATCAAGATTTTCTTCTTCCACCATTTCAACTGGAGTTTTATAATTACCTTTTAATATGTTAATATAACCTTTACTTCTAGTTTTTTCTTCTTTAGAGAAAGAGCAATCATGTTTTAATAAGAAATCATCAATTTCTTCATTATTTTCACTAAACATAATTGATTTTAAATATTTCCATTCATTATCTATTTGAACTTTTCGAATAGTTTTAATAATACATCCTTTAATGGTATCTTTTGGATTATCAGAGAAAAAAGCATATTTTATATTAGGATTAACTTCATAAGTTATCTTATTTAAATAATAACTATCTTCTAATTTGTGATATATAAATAAAGCATCTTTATAATACCAATTTGTAACAATTTTACTATTTCCACCTTCTGCTTGAAATCTAATCTTGTTTACTCTTAAACTATTTTCTAATTTAAAAAATGATGAAAATGATGAACTCAACTTATTAGAAGAAACATAGTATGTACTACCTTCACAGCATATTGCAATTTTCCCGTTTGATTCTCTAAATTCAGTTAGTGTATCTTTTCTTATATATGGTATTGTCACATATACATTTGCTATGTCAGATGAAACAATTACACAATAATTTAGATTCTTTTCTAAACCACTAAGAAATGTATCTTTAATATAGTATACATTGTGTATAGCTGTACCAGAAGTATATAAAGGGCATGTGTAGTGCTTACTACCACCACTTTTTAAATGTTTCAAATAATATCTACCATCGTTTTTACTGATGGTTAATTTATCGCCACATCTAGTACATAATAATTCTTGTCCTGAATAATAATGAGGAGCACTAGCTATTTCACGTATTCCAACAATGCATTTTCTTGTATTGTTTTTAGCTGTTTTAATTTTAGGATTATCAACAATTAAATTTGAATACATAAAATCACTTCCTTTTTTTAGTCGCCATATTTATCTTATTATAACATTTATTAATAATATCTAAAATATTTATTTGGTAAATTATCAATCATTTCAGATACTCTTTTATAAATATCTTTTACATCTTGAAAGTTAATATATTCATCTGTAGTATGTGCTTTATAATAACCAGAAGATAAATTAACTGCAGCTATATTTAATCTAGGTGCAATATTACTAATATCACTATAAGAACCTCTAGCAAATTCAAATCCAAATTCTTCAGTTATATAATCAATAAAATCTTGATTTTCACATCCATAAAATACTGCATCATTATTTCCTTTTCTATCTAATTCAATAATGTATTTAGAAGGTCTAACTAATTGAATATCTCTAGTTTCACATAGCACTTTAGCACCAATTCTTCCTATTTCTTCATCAGTAGTTAAGATAATATTAGGCTTATTATTTCTTTCGGCTAATTTAGAAATCATGTATACTCCACATCTATCATCTCCACCAATACCACACGTTGAACTAATAATATCACCATTAACTGTTATTTCCTTTAAAGATGTTAATTGAGCATAAACTGTATCCAAATGAGCTACTAATGTAATAGGCACATTTCCTTTAGCAACGATATAAGCTTCTGTAGATACAACATTTTCTTCACCATATTCTTCAATCAATTTACAACTCATTAACGTTTTTAAATGTTCTTGTGATCTACAACAATAACTAATTAATTCCATTTTACTTAACTTATCAATTCTTTTTCTAATCACCTTTTTATTTGATGCATAACAAATATAAGAATGACCTGGAATTGAACACCATGATTGAACAAAAATACCATTTTGAATTAACTTATTAGATAATTCTTTGTTCTTATGAAGTTCATTAAACTCAACACATAGATAATCACACATTTTTTCTGTTATCGTATATTCTTTTCCTTCCTTTAAATTTTCAACAATTAAATTAAATACTTTTTCCATTTTTTCTTCCTCCATAGTTTTATTTATATTTTTAAAAAGTATATTTTGCATCCTACATTCCACCTTTCTTTTTTGTAATCATTTCTCGAATGCAACAACATTATAGCAAAATAAAAAAAGAGATAGGGAGCTCAGCTCCTTACCTCTTCTTGGACATATGCCTTCTTAACATCATCTATATTATATTCTTTTCCATTGACCTCAAAAAAGTCTTGAGAATAATATGTAACTTGACCAGATACTTTATTACCATTATTAAATTCTACAACAATTCTTTTCTTTTTGATCTTATCACATATTTCAATAGCATAAATGCTTTCTTTTTTAAATTCATCAATTTCTTTAAATGAATTATCGTTTGATAAAAATATAGCATCTAAATCTCTTTCTTCAAATCTATCTTCAATAAAATCTTTAGCATTGTCACTTAATTGGTCATAAATTCGTGTCATAATTCTTCCTGCAAATCCATCTAGGTTTCCAGATTCAGATAATGCTTTCATTAATACAAATAGTTCATTTGAATTTAATGTTAAATATATTGGATGACAATTATCATTATTAGTATTTGTCAGCAACCTTCCGTTTTGTTCACAAAAATTAAAACCAACACTTTTTAACAATCTAATATCATCTCTTATAACATCTGGACCATATAATAAATTATTTAATCCTAATTGTTCTATAGTTTGACTTAAATCTTTATTTTGTAAAAATTTTAATAAATAGATATATCTTTCCTGAACAGTAGAAAATAGTAATCCAAATTCATCTTCAATTTTAATATCTAATCCTTCAACCTTTTTAGATATATAATTATAGAATTGAACTGTTATATCATATTTTCTATATTTAGATGCTGAGTTAAATATTTTTTTGATATTTTCCCTACAAGCATCTAAAAAATCTTCTACTGTTGTTTCATCAGCATACATTTCTAGGTTTTTGCGAATATCGGAATTATCATAAAAGAATTTTAATTCTTGTTTATTTATCTTTTTTTCTTCGCTAAATGTTTTAAAATAATCAATTATTTTTTTCTCCATATGTACCTCCTGTATAAATTTTAATATCAAAAATTAAAACTTCATAATTTATAATACTAAACTTTGTTACTAATATTTATTTCTCTTACACTTTTAGGTTTATCACAATCCATTGTTTTAGCAACTTCTTCAGGAACTCTCATCATAATTCCATTTTTCATTACATAAACAAATTTAATTGGTTTTTTTTCTTCATAAGGCTTTTCTATTATTTCTTTAAAAACATCATAATTAGTAGTATCATTTCTAGTATATACTGCAAACTCTACAACTTCAAAATTATATCTTTTTAATAAGCCATAAAATATCTCCGCAACCATTTTAGGTGGATTACCAAATGCACCACAACCAAAAGCACCTAATATTAATACTTCAACATTATTTTCTAATGCAACATCTAATATTCTAATAATTCTACTTTTTAATGCTCTATATAATTTATCTTCATCATAACTTCCATATGCTTCAGGAGCAGCTGAAGTTATAACATCTACTTTAAACCACTCTTCTTTTGGTAATAACTCAGGTTCTAAAGTGTCAGTTTTAAAAACCATTACATCGGGAGAGTAGATAATATCATCATTTCCATATTTGTCCATTTCACCTTGAAGTATGGCATGTCTATGAGGAATATAAAAAGATTCTTCACATGCTTGTATACATGGCAATAATGTAGAGCATCTGCATAAAGCTTCTTCTTGTGCACTAGCACTATATGGTGAACCACCAATATTTCTATTATTCGCAAAGTTTAATACAGCTACTTTTTTGCCTTTATAAAAACTTGCAGCTTCAAAAGTTCTTTTAGATGAAACAAACATCTTAGAAGGTTTTCCTCCATGTATAACAATAACTTGTTCTTTTTCTAAAATAACTTTTTGGTTATTAATAGTATAATTAATAGCTTGTTTTAATTCTTCATTTGTTTTACATAATTCATATGTATCAAACATTACTTCCCTATTAATAGCATAATATTTCTTTTGCATACAGTTTTCTCCTATTTAAAATAAAATAAAATGTGTTTAATCTAGTCTTATATAATTATATCATATATATATCCTTTTATTAATCTCCAACATTATAGATATTACTCTATTTTTATACTTTGGATTATTAAATATTACATTAGGAATGATACTACCTTTATATGGGTAGTTTATTTTATATGTATATCCTAATGATTCTATTTTACTAATAATTGCTTGTAATATCTCTTCATCATAATAATCCTTTTCTACTCCAATACATATATCAGGAAAAGGACTTTCATGATGTGTTATAGCTTGTTCATCAGAAAAACTATGAATATCTAATATTAATAATTTATTATTTTTAGATAATAATCTTTTAGAGATTCTATCTAATTTCTTATGATATCTATCATAATATTTATAAACTCTTTTTCTATATTCATCATCATGTTGATGGAATAAAGTTGAATCATATGTGTTAGTGTATATAACACCTTGTCCATACTTACTCATAAATTCTTGTGTTTCATCTTTAAACTTTTCTACATCACAAAATAATCTAGAATATTTAGCTTTTATTCTTTTACCTTTAATATCTTTAAATAAATAATCTACTTCTAAATCAGACATTTTAAGATTATATTTTCTTAATTCTTCTTTACTAATTAATAAACCTTTATAAAATATTTTAGGTAATCTTAAACTAGTATGTGGAATATGTAATAATACTTTTAATTTATTCATTTTTCTTTCCTCCTATATACCATAAGAGAAAAAAACTCCCATCAACTGATGAGAGTATCTGTTAGCATTATATCTCCCATCATTCAAGCTTTAGCACCTTGCCTATGGTAGGTTGCTGAAGAGTCATAGAGCTTGTCTCTCGTCTTCTCTTTATGGTGATTTAATTATAAATCCATTTATAAATTGTGTCAAATGTTTTCAAGTATTCTTACCCCATTTAGTCAAAAAAGGCGTTTTTTCTGCAATCAACTATAGTTGGTTCGAGGCCAATGACTAAATGATTTGATTTAGTCATCATCTATTTCCGTGTACAACCTATACCTTATATTTTAACTAATGAAAGATTCAAACAAGTTATGAAAACAAAATAAAAAAGGCTAAAATCTCCAAAATCGGGTATTTTTGGCCTATTTTCGCTCATTTTATTTAGTTATTAGGTCTTTTCGTATTAGTAATCCGATACATTCAACATGTAGGATACTTTAATAATTAACATCGATAAAGGTGGTCGCTATATAATTATTAACAGATGCACTATTTTTATCCCATCTATTACCTAAAATAATACCTTGGTGGTTGAATAATTAATAGATGAGTATTTCGTCTATTTACAAATACAATCCCACACCACACTAGCAATAGTAAAGTATAATTGTCAATAAAAACCGTTTTAATCTATGTATAATTTTCCATTTACAACATTTTCTTTAATAGTTCTTTGCTAAACTAGATTTCACTACCTATTCTATATCATTTTATGCGTTACATACTGACCCCTCAGGCTGTGGTTCAAGTATGCAGTTTTTTATATCACTTTATTGTAAAAAATATATATAGCATCTTTGCTATGATACTTTTATTAAAAAAAGAAAATTTCCTAAGAAAAGAAAGTTAATTCGCGTTTATTAATTTTCATCTATAGAATATATAAAACAATATTTTTCTAAGGTTGTAGTAACAGTGATTCTTCTAGGATGAACAGCTTGTTTGTTATTATCGACAAAAGTAAATACTTTTTCTGAATACATTTTTAAAATACTTTCTGCTTCTTTCTTTTGAACTGTATAATTTCTCTTATCGGTTCCCCAACCAATTATTATTAGATCAGCTTTTTCTAGAATTTCTTTATAGTTATTAAAATTTGTAGCATATGATGGATTGTTTAATTTTGTGTTAACGTCCACAATAGAAAACAAATTGAGGACAGATAATGAACCATATCCCTCATCAACTAAATAATTAATTACATTTGTTGTCGTATTATCTCCTTTTATTCCGTTTGCATAGCTTGGATTAATACCAATAAAAACAGCTCTTCTTTTAAATTCATCCCATATTTTACTCATTAAATATCTTTCAGTTCTATTATCGTTAAATTCACATGTTGTTATCATTTGACCTTCTTCTATGCTTGAAGTAATGTTAATTTCAGCTTTTGATAATAACATTTGAACAAAAATGATAAAAAAATATATGTTTATACATGTAGTACAAATAACTATTACTTTAGCTAGTGGACTATTAGCTTCATTACCACCTATTGCTATAAAATTTTTAATAGTAAAATAAAATGAATCTAATAATGCTTCGAAAGCATTATTTGATAGTATAAAATCACTAAATGCATTTTTATCAAAATACAATAAATATAGATTTATAGTAGCTATATTTATTGTTACTAATAAGTATGTACAAATAATAATGAATATTTTTTCACCATAACTACTAATTTTCTTCGGACTTCTTACTATTTTATACATTAAGTAAAATAAGTATATTAAGCATCCAACCATAAAAATAGATGCAATTACTATAAATGAGGTAGTAGCAAATGCATGCGCGTTATAACCTAAAAAAGTTTTCCCTTTTAACCAATTAAATACATTATCTAATTCTCTAACTAATGATGGCAAATAAGCAGGCATAGTCATTGCTAAATTCTCATCATATGAGTCAATAATTAAATTCTTATTATATAATGTAAATATTATCGTTATGAAAATAATTGGAATAATCAAAATTGAAGCAATAGATCTATTTGTATATTTTGAAACAATAATGTCATACTTTCGTATTATGAAATAATATATTAAAAATCCTGTTCCATAAATCAAATATGGAGATAAATCGAGTAGCATTGACTCTATTAAATTATTTGTATTTGAATATAAAATATCACTAAAAAATATGGAAATTAAAACCCTAATAAATAATATAAAACTAATGACCATTAATATTTTTTTATTTTTCATTTAGTATCTCTTCTCTCTATAAGTTAATAATATTTTACAATTTTTCAGCATGTTTTTCAATTTGCTAAAAATTAAATAAGATGTATTAAGTTACACCTCAGACTTAAGCCAATCTATTGTTAATTTTGAATCTAGAACATTTACAAAAGAATTTAAAGAAATTAAATTCAATATTCCAGAATTATTCGAATAAAAAATACCTATTCACATAAATTATAAATTGATACCAAGTGAATAGGTTTTTAATTTAGTAAATATATATTATTTAAGCATTATATCCTAACATAAAATCATCAATATATTCTACAGGAACTGTACCAAGTATGTTGTTTAAATCATTAGGTGCACCATTGCAACTAAAATTATGAAATTTAATCAATCTTTCAACATAATGATTACAATTAATTCTAGCATATACTCTTCCTATACCTGCCGTAAAATCAAAATTATTAGGAAATTTATGTTGTGGAACCAAACAATGAATTCTTCCCTCACTAGCCCATGCGCCTTGATCTTCATTGTGTTCCCAACGTAAATCTGCATTTCTATTATTAGCTAAAAATCCTAATGCAAAATAATATTCGTGTTCATCTGCAAATGAAACTTGGTTTTTTTGTCCAAAACTTAACCACATTTTTACTTCTCCTTTTATGCAAAATTATAATATTTTTATTTTTATTAGTCTTTTAATTGATTTTTTTATCAAAATACACTCGCATCAAAAAACTCACTTAATGTAACGTTCAATCCTTTACAAATACTTGACAAGGAATGAATTGTTAAATTAATTTTACCTGATTCAATTTTAGAAATAAAAGTCCTATCTACAGCTATTTTTCTAGCTAATTTTTCTTGACTTAAACCAGCAATTTTTCGTAACTCTTTAATTCTTTTGCCAACAATCAAGTTCATAATTTATAACCTATTATATTCTAAATTTATTTGTTTTAAAACTTCGTTAAAATTTAATGTTTCAATATCTAAATAAATATCATTATCTAAACCAACACTTAAAACTTCCATAAATTTATAAAACTCATAAAAACCTAATTGTAATTCATATGATTGTTTAATAGTTCCTGTTTTTGAAATCAAACAAATGTATTGATAATCTCTAGATATTGTTCTAGTGTTTCCATTCACGTGGGCATAATTTAAATGCTGAGTTGGTGTCAATGCAATTAAATTTTCATGATATGCGGATATACTAGGAAAATCTTCTTTAGGGAAAATATGGTGCATATGACTAGCTACATCATATTGGTGATTATCATCATATATTTCAGAATGTCCAAAATTATTTTCATCATTATAAAGTTTTACATATTTCTTTGCTCTAACTATTAAATAATTGAAATAGCTATTTTGAGTTCTTGTCTCACCATAATCTTTTCTAGTAACATTTTTTGGTTTTGCGGAATACATATCTCTAAAATTATCACGATTATACATTAACATATCATATGTAATAACATCTTTTGAAAAAAAACCTCCCTCAGAACCAGGTTTACTTTTTTTAAATGCTAAAGGATTTATTATTTTAGTAAATATTCTTCTAGGTTCTGTTGGTTTATTTATCGGAGTATTATCTATACAAAAATTAATAAATGTGTTTTTTAAAGTACTATATGTATTTTTATTTGGATTTTCAAAAAAATCATTAAAAACATCATATAATCCTGAATCCCTCAATACTTTTTCGCAATAATAATATAAAAAATTAAGGCTGTTCATTTCTCTTAAAGATATAAATCTTAATATATCATATTCAGCAACAGAATAAAAATTTTTGTTTCCTCTTTTTGTCTTTTTTAAGACTCCTGAATAAGCTAATAATTCTAATGGTTGAGAGAAAAATTTATCATACTCATTTTTAGCTGAAGCTAAGTTAGGGTTTGGTTTTTTAAAAATTTCAGAAACATTACTTTCTGTATATTGATTATGCCATACTTCTGAAGAGTTAAATTGATATCCCTCTTCTTTCTCATCAACCAAAGATAAAATACAGTCAGAAATAATTGTTAATACATCAGGTGTACACTTTTGATCGATCCATCTAGCGTTACCTGATATTCTAATATCATAATTGTGAGAATTTATAAAGTTTTCAACTTCATTATTGGTTAACCATTTCATAGTTGTTACCTCCCATATTATTTCTTATTCCGAAGAAATAAACTGAATTAGAATCAATATTTAATGATCTTGTTTGGTAGTTTCTCGCAATTTGCATAAAACTTCTATAATCATCAGTGGAAAAATACAATAAATCTTCCTCCGTAATATCAATATCTTTATTTAAAATTAATATTGCAACAGAACCGTTAACAATATACCCTTTTTCTTTTTTCATAACACGTGTTTTATATGTCATATTTGGTGTTAGAAACACGTCATCTCTATTAATATACTTAGCTACTTCAAGTGTTTTTAACCTATCAACAGACACATAACCATCATAACCAGCTATATCAATAATCGTTTGACCATCATCACTAATGTTACGTGATTTGATCACACGTACATTATTAAAATCGACAGAATCTAATAATATAGAACTTGTAATTTGTCTATCTCTGAAGACATTAAACACATCAAATAACATTTGATCATAGAAATTATCAAAATATTCATTTCTATATAATATCCAATATGGCATCTTCTCGTCAAAGATATATGATTGTTTTTGACGGATTTCTTTCTTTAAAGTGATGGATTTAACCAAGGTAGAGCTTGGTTTTTCATTTGTTGATATATTCAAGCAAATTGTTTCAACCAAGACTCCCTTAAATCCATTTTCACCAAAATCAATAATAGAATTTACTTTTAAACCTCCTAGATACTTTCTAGTCTCTTTATATTCAGGAGTATTCAATAAATTCTTTGGCATAATCATTGAGACAAAATCGCCAATTTTGCATGATTTTTCTATAAAATATGAAGCTAAATTGTTTGAATTTAGATTAACAAATAATTCAGCATCTAATTCTACCTTATCCTTTTTAGAAATTTTAGTAAAAGGTGGATTCCCTATAACCAAATCATATTTCTTGCTAAAATTATATTTCAAGAAATCAGCATTAATTAAGTTGAAATGAATTCTTGAATTCTTCATTTTCTTAGTTATAACTTTCAACGTCTCAATAGCTGTTTCATCAATATCAATCAAGTCAAAGTATATTTCTTTATTAGAATACTTTTTGATTACTGATGGTATGAAATTACCTGCACCAACACTAGGTTCCAATATATGCAAAACTTCTTTTTCAAACTCAGGTAAATAATTTATAATTGTATCTACTAAAAACTTATCAGTATAGAATGCAGATTGTTCATTGCGTTTAGCATTTGAATACTCTATTATTTTACATAAAGTAGAGTAATTAAAACTGTCATAGTTATTTTTTACGAAAGAGACAATATTACCATTTTCATATAATTTATTATCATCAATTAACTCTACTATCTCTCGCATCGTAAGATTTTTCTTATTAATAAATTCTTTTATATTCTTAGCTATTTCTTTAAACACACCTGTTGGAACTGCTTCTCCTATTGATTGACGAATATTAATTTCTTCTTTTTTCATAAATTTAATCTTCTCTTCTCTAGACAATTGGTTTAAATCTTCTAAAGGAATAGCACTCCATTTAAATTCGTATGGAATAGTCATAAGTTCCATTAATTCTCTAATGCTAAATACTCTATCATCTACTGGATGAATAGTGTTTTGACTTGCAAGTTGATCATTTCTAGTATGTATACAAGCCCCAACTTTATTCCAAAATTGTCTTGTATATTTATCTCCATTCTTTTTCACATTTTCAACTCTAACACCATTAACAATATGGTGAGGTCTATTTTCTAAAATCTCATTATCAAATGCAGATTGACCCTCTTTAAGATTAGAAATCCAAGAACGCATCATCGGATCATAATATCTAAAATTATGATATATATCTCCAGGCATAAAATCATAAGGATTTTTTAAAGATGGTAAATGGCCAATTGTTTCTCTCAAAGTCCTTTCAGGCTTAAAAGATGGAAATAAATCAATTGGAGAAATGAAACTTGAAAAATCTTTTCTTACTCCAATAACCAAAGTCCTAGTTCTACTGGAGTTTCCCCCATAGTTTTTGAAATTTAAAATTTGACTATAATAATTATAACTTTCTCCTAAATGGATTTGAATTGCTTCTTCAATACTCTTGTTGTTACCATCTACATCCGTGCAAATAGTTTTCATAAAAGCAGGAACATTTTCAAAAACGAAAAATTTAGGTTTAATCGTATTAATAATATTTATTGATTCAATTACTAATGAATTTCTTTTTATGTCCTCTGAATTTTTCTTATGATTTGCAACTGACATACCTTGACATGGAGGTGTTGCAATCACAACATCTACATCATTTATTTTTTCTTTGCTTTTCCAAAAATATATTTCGTCATACAATTTCTCTTTGGTATCTACTTTGGTAATGTCACCACAAATATATCCTGATTCGTATTTACATTTTTTGTTTATTTTTTGAACATTTAAACGTCTTTCAATCAATTCATTAGTAGCTATGCATTCAAAACCATTTTGCTTAAAACCAAAACATCCTACTCCAGCACTACTGAACAGACTTATATAAGTAAGTTTATTCGACATAATTTAACACCTCATAATAAAAATGTGAATTATATTGCACACCTTCTATATATTAAATATTATATCTAAAAATTCATAAATATGCAACACTCACTTTACATATGATGACACTAAAAAAATATCTATAAACACTTGCTAATAGAGTAGAGGGAAAATAATTTAATTTATTTTTCGCCCCTCTCGCCGAACCGTACGTACGGGTCTCGTATACGGCTCTCCAAATATATTTCAAATTTACTTAGAGTAATACGCTAGGGGATTGACTAATGCTGGTCGG
>JBGVFV010000066.1:0-5882 GCA_045121295.1 Candidatus Pelethenecus sp. | reverse complement strand
ATAAATAAGAGTACGTATACGTTTGTACGGAATTGACGCCTTAGGAGAGTACATACCACTTGATTTGATCATGGCTCGATGAATAAGGAATAAAACAAAAATTCTATAGTTTTATAGAGTTTTATAGGTTTTTAAAAACGGTCCATAAAATGAACCTTTATCTATAGTTAAAATTTTATATATGGTATAAACTTAGTGTTTTTAGGGCATAGTTCCCTTAATATAGGTTGATAGGTTTGATCTTTTCTAATAGTTGATACAACTGTCAAATTTAAATCCTTATTAATAAATTCCATAAAGAAATTTTTAATCTCCTCTAATTTATCAGCTTTAAATCTTTTTAAAGCTAAAATGTTTGTTGAAAAATAATCATAAACAACAATAATTATTTCATCCATAACCTTCATAAAATCAATAGATAATCTTATTTGATTATATTTCTCATTCATTTGTTGATATGCTTCATTAATATTTTTCATATAATCCATATTTAAAAATTCATTAAATTTTAAACATAAATTTCCTATATTTCTATCAGATATTTCAATCCCTTTATTGTATAGATAGTCGCAAATATAATCTCTACTTCTACCTTCTTCTTTCATTAAGGCAATAGTTGCGACAACCTTTACAGAATATGAATAGCCTTTAAAACAAAGTTTATTAGCAGTTTGTGATACATAAGTAGTATCCGAACTACAATTATTACATTTGTATCCTAAATTCTTAATACGCATTCTTTTACCGCTTGTAAAATAAACTAATTTATTAGATACAGTATAACAATACGCTAATTTAGAATTACAAATTGGACAGGTTAAAATTTCAGGTTTATATACCTTACAAATCTCCTTCATCCAATTCACCACCTTACTTAACTAATCCGGCAGCTCCTAGCATTCCCGCATCGTTTAATAATTGTGCAGCCTCAATCTTAACATTCTTAACTGCAAAATGAGATAAGTTAGCATAATGTTTCTTAATAGTGTTAATTAAGATATCTCCTGCTTTAGAAACACCACCACCAACATAGAATACATCTACATCTACTGTAACAGATAAAATAGACATACATTTAGCAATATAATAACCTAATTTATCAACAACAAAACTACATAAAGGATCTGATTCTTTAGCTAAATCAAATACGTCTTTACAACTGAATTCTACTGGTAATTTAGTATCAAATTCATCTCTATGATGTTTAGCTAATCTAACAACACCTGTAGCTGAAGCAACAGTTTCTAAACAACCTTTTAAACCACATGAACATTGGAAATTATAGTCATCAGCAATAACCATATGACCAGCTTCCCCACCATTACCATGACTTCCTTGAATTAATTTACCATCAACAACAATACCAGCACCCACACCTGTACCTAAAGTTAACATACAAGCACTCTTATATTCATTATGGTATAACATTTCACCTAATGCGGCTACATTAGCATCATTTTGACCTTCAATTTTTACACCCGGAAAATATTTAGATACTTCTTTAACTAAATCAACGTTTTTAACTCCCATATTAGGTAAATTATAAATATAATTATCAATAACATTGCCTGGTAAACCAAAACCAATACCATCGATTTTATCCATATTATGTTCTTTCATATATTGTTTTAAAGAATTACAAATATCTTCGATAAAAGTTTCTCCACAAGTGCGGATTTCATATTTATCTACAATATTATTGTTATTATCAACTAAACCAATTTTTACTGTTGTTCCACCAACATCAATTCCAAATACCATATTAATTACCTCCAAATAAAAATGATAATATTGAATCTACTTGATTACTTTTTTTAACTCCAAATAAACATTCATTAGCGAAATGTTCACAATTATTAGATATTAGATTATATCCCTTCTCACCAATTCGTGAAAAAGCATAATTAATTATATCTTGAGGTTCTCTTTTGAATTTTAATTCTTGTTCATTAAAAACTCTAACCTCTAATAATCCACCATTTAAAAATGCTTCTAAGTTTGTGTTAACAACCATCGCATTAGCAGGATCAATTGTTCCTGTACTATTAGGTGGTGCAAAATGAATTACACAATCATCAGATACGTATATACCATGATGATAATATAGTCCCCTATTAACTCTTATATGATCTCCTATAATAGGATTTTTTATAGTCCACATCAATTAACATCTCACTTATATTTATTATACATAATAAATTTTAACATATCTCTATAAAAAAATATATAGTATCCATAAATAAAAGGTCGTATTTTTGTCAAATACGCCCGATTTATGACAGCTGGCTGTCCGATATAAATTTTTGGACCCTATAGCTTTACGCCATTAGATTTCTCTAATTTTGATCTTATACGTAATTTTATTATAATATTTATTCATTATAAAATGTCAATATTTCCTAGAAAAATATATGTATGTTGCTACATAACTTATTAAAGCAATTAATAAAATACCACCAACCACAAAGAATAAGTATAAATTGAAGAAACTTGAAACAATAGCTGCACCACAAAGTACATAAATGATTGCTCTAATAGTGTATTTATTAGTTTTCATGTGAATTAAATCATTTCTTTCATCAGTTTTTCCAATGAAATAGTGTTCTTTAAATGTTTCACTACTTAAATATCTAGAATAAACATATATCTTCCAAATAATAAATACTTCTAATCCTGCTAAAATGAAATATCTTAAGAATACAGGTTCACTTTGAATTTCGAAGTGAGAATGAATCCATTCAGAAGTAACTGGTAATTCTAATAAAACTATTAAAAGAATTGGAAAAAGAGCACATATTGAAGAAATAATTAATCTATTTCTAATTTGTTTATTCATTTTATTCATTCGTTTCATTCCATTCATCTCCTTCCAAATAAAATATTAAATCAACAGGTACACCAAACAATCTAGACATTTTTAAAGCTAAGGGTAATGAAGCAATATACTTCCCTTGTTCAATTGAAATGATAGTTTGGCGCGTGACACCCAATTTTTTAGCTAACTCTTCTTGAGTAAACTTTTTTTGTTTTCTTAAATCTAAAACATTGTTTCTCATAAGCAATATCACTTCCTTAGTTTTATATTATAGCCTAAACTATAATTTTTTTCTAGCATATTTTAATATACGGTGATTTTTATGCAATATAACTTAGAATACCATAAAGCATTAGATAGGTCCCACATATTACCAAATGTAATGAAAGGAGCATATACAGGAGTATCTTCTCAATTTATATCTGATATTGTTTTATCAATACTACTTTTTAATAATGCTATTATCATTAATGATATTAGAATCAGTCCAATATCAAATTACTTCGCTTCTGTAATGACAGGAATGCTTGCAGGTTTTCTAATCATTTATATTGATCAGATAGCTTTAGTGGCAATCACCACTATTTTTTATAGTTACGCTAATAGATTCGTAAATTCTTTAATGACTGGTGAAGATTTAAATATAAGGCCCATAGAATATACTTTCGATGCATTAATATCAATTATGTTTGTAGCCTTATTTGACCCTACTGCCAAACTTCAATATTATCGCTATCAACAAAAAAGACACTTTATAGAACCAACCATTCCTAGAACTGATAGAACTTTAACAATTGTTATATTTTTATCAATATTAACAAGTACTTATGGATTTTTAAAACTTACAAACCAACCAGATACAGAAGAAAAAACATCTTAATATTAAATAAAAGAGCGTATTTTTATTAAATACGCCCTTTCTTATGACTATAATATTAGCCTACTATAGTTTCCTTAACATAATCTTTAGATTCATACTTAGGATTTTTAACTACAGTATTCTTTTCCATTAAGATTGTGATTAATTCTATAGCTTTCTTTACAGATCTACCACTTCTTAATCTCATTAATAATGGTACTTGTTGATATTTCTTCTTATGAGACATATCTTTATGATGATATACATTAACATCATATTCATTTGGATCTAATGATAAGTGTAGTTTTAATGTTGTTCCAGCCATTGTTAATTTAGCTTCTAATGCTCTACCTAATCTGAAACTTTCGCCAGTCTTAGACATTCTTGCTTTAATTTTCTTGTAGCTTAATAATTCATTTTTAATAGTATTATAGAATTCTTGTGTTTGTTCACTTGCATCTAAAATTCTATTTACAAATGGTTTATATGGTTTTCTTGCCATTTGAGCAAATTGAGATTCTTCACCTTGAGAAACTTCTTCATCATTGTCGTCTTCTTCATCATCATCGTCGTCATCTTCATCATCTTCTTCTGATTCAGATAACTCTAATTCAGGTTCAGCAACTTCTAAAGAAGCTTCATCAGAAGTTTCAGCTTCAACTGAAACTTCTTGAGCTTCGTCAATTTCTTCTTCTAATTCAACTGATTCATCTACAGTTTCTTCAACTGGTTCTGAAACTTCTTCTAAAGTTTCATTAGATTCATTTGTTGATTCTACAGTTTCAGAAACTTCTGTTGGTTGATTAGTATTTTTATTCTTTTTAATGATTAGAATAATTGCTACCACTAATAATACAGAGATTATAGATAACCAAATGTATACTAATGTTAAATCAACATTCTTAATTCTTGAATTAACAAATTCTGCAACTTGAGTTTGGAAGTTGTTAGAAATTACTCTAACTTCTTCTTCTGTCTTAGCACTTTCTAATGCTGTTACCATTTCATCATAATAAGATAATAATTCATTAATATCTTCTGTTGATAAACCTGCTTCAGTTAATTTAGCATTTAATGAGTCTTTATAAGCTTGATTCTTAGCTAATCTTACACGACCAGAGTTTATATCTTCGATTAATCCATCTACATATTCAACGATCCAAGCTTCTAATTCACCTTTAATAGATACAGCATATAATGCTACTTCTAATATAGCTTCAACATCTTCAACAGAATTAGCATTTTCAATTGCCGCAACATATTTAGAAACATCTAAATCTTTGATAGAACCGATAGTTTCTTTTGCAGTTGTTTTAGTATTTACAACTTCTTGTGATGCATTTTCTTGTACTTGTGATTCATAAACTGCTTTAATTGCATTCTTAGCATCAACTAATGCTTGAGCAACATTTGCAATTACTGTAACATTTTGAATTGCTTCTACATAACTATCTTTGAATTCTACACCTAATTGTGCTGCATAAATCTTAGCTTCAACAATAGCATTTTCTTTAGCTGCTGCTAATGCAGTTGCTGTAGATAATTTAACCATTTCAGCATCAATCATAGCTTTAGCTGCTGCTAACGCTTCAGCTAATTCAGCAACAGATTGTGCACTATTGATTTCTTGTGCATAAGCATCTTTGTATTCCACACCTAATTGTGCTGCATAAATCTTAACTTCAATAATAGCATTTTCTTTAGCTGCTGCTAATGCAGTTGCTGTAGATAATTTAACTACTTCAGCATCAATCATAGCTTTAGCTGCTGTTAACGCTAAAGCTAATTCAGCAATAGATTGTGCACTATTGATATCTTGTGCATAAGCATCTTTGTATTCGATTTTGTTAGATAATGCATATGATTTTAATTCTAATTCTGCATTTTCTTTAGCTATTGCTAATTCTTTTGATTTACTATTTTGAATATCAGCGATTGCTGCTTCTTTTAATACTTTTACATCTTCTAATGTTGTTGCTGAATTAATTAATGATTCATAAACAGAGATATTATAATCTGTACCTTCAGCTTCTTCTTTGATTTCAGCAATTGCAACTTCTTTAGCTTCTGCTAATTCCTTAGCTGCTAATTTTTCAGCTTCGATTGCTGCAATGATTGATTCTACATCTTTAATAGCTGCTTCTTTAGCTGCATTAACTTCTACAACTGTATTACATGCATTAATTGATTTTTCATATTCAACCACTG
>JBGVFV010000065.1:0-5496 GCA_045121295.1 Candidatus Pelethenecus sp. | reverse complement strand
TGTAGGATTTTTGATAGTGTTAGTTATTTCTTCATTTTCAATACCTGTTATAGTTTGAACTACTTCATCATTAACAACAAATAATATACTTACTTCACCTAAATATTTTGCAAACACTAATATATTACTATCTGGCATCTTCGCGTTTTCAAATGTAAATTTCGTTTCAACACCATTTACATATGTGTACCAACCTTCGAATTCTGCCCCTTGCTTTGTAGGATTTTCTACACTTGGTAATGCTTGTTGATATGTTAACGTATGAATCACATCATTTTGGCCATTATTTAATTGTATTGTTAATGTATATTCAATTTGTTCCCAAATTGCATAAAGTGAAACATCTTCACCTTTTGATAAGTTTTTAACCTTATCTAATTCATTATAAGTATTGCCGCTTCCATCGGCTTTTGTATTCCAACCAACAAATTTATAACCCTTATTATTTATTTCACAAGTTGGAATTGTAAACTCTATATCATATTTAGCTGTAATACTATCAATAGTTCCTAAAGCCCCATTTAGATTAAAATTGACATAATATTGGTTAGCATTCCACTTTGCATAAAGTGTAACATTCTTGTTTAAAACATCTCCAGCGTTTGCTTGTTTTGTGAAAGATTGATCATAATACCAACCGCCGAACTCATACCCTTCAGATACTAAAACTGGTAACTCTGGTAACTCTGATATTTTATTTTTTGCTTCAATTGCTTCGCCGCGACCATTATTATTATATGTAACCGAATATACTGCCACCCATTTTGCATATAATGTTAAATTTGCAGAAAGTTCAGCCTCTAAAACAACTGGTGTTTTTAAAACATTATCTGTATACCAACCAATAAATTTATATCCTTCGGCTTCAAGTGTTGGTAAATTTGTTGGAATAGTAAGTACGTCTGATATAGTAGCAGGCTTTTCGCCAATAGCTGAACTAAAAGTTATTTTATACTTTTTAATGTCCCATTTTGCATACAATGTTATATCCGAATAAACTTCATCTTGTGAGTTTACTTTTTGTGTTAAGTCTTTATCGTAGTACCAACCACCAAATTCATATCCTGTTTGTGTCAATGTTGGTAAATCTGATAAATTTGTCACATTTTTTATTTCTTCATTACTAACACCCTCAATATTTTTTATTAAGGTAACAGTATACTTTAGCCTAATCCATAAAGCGTATAATGTTGTATCTTCTACAATTAAATCAGAACCTAAAGCTTGAATCATGAATGCTTCATCATAATACCAACCACCAAATTCATATCCTTTTACAGTAGGACTTGGTAATTCTTCTGGTAAACTTATTACATCTTCTTCGTTTGGAATATCGCATAAATCATATGTTTCATATTCTACTGTATAACCTGTACCAGGTATATAAAAGAAATCACATGATGCAATAAACACCAAACTTACTATAGTTATTAAAATCAAGAACATCTTTTTTATTCTTAACATAAATTCATCACTCTCATTTCCGCTATTATTTTAACATAAGATTATGTTAAAAAATAGAACTAAATTAAATAAATCCAGCAATTCCTTGTTTTTTGCTGGATTTTTGTAATATCATTCTTGTTTAAAACATAGGTGCGAACAAATAAAAGATATAGGCAATAATCTTTTGAATAAATGGTCGTTTCTTCCACTTATCATAAGTTATTAATTCGCTTTGTTCACAAGTGTCTAAAAAATCTATTTTCATTTTCTTTATTTCATTATCTTTTATAATCAAAGAACCACATTCATAATGTAAAAACATACTTCTATAATCCATATTCAAAGTTCCAATAAAAGCTACATTATCATCACTAATGATATTTTTTGCATGATTGAAACCTTTAGAATATTCATATATTTTTCCACCAGCTTTAAGAATCTTTTTATAATTAAGTCTTCCTAAATAAAAGGCCGATTTTTTATCTGGCTTTGATGGCATTAATATTCTTACATCTACTCCACTTTTTATAGCTAAAACTATTGAATCTATCATATCTTCATCAATAACAAAATATGGCGTAGAAATATACAAATACTTTTCAGCATTATTTATCAAAGATTTGAATAAATCATAACCTATGTTTGCTGAATCAGTTGGTCCATCTCCAAATGGAACAACGAAAGAATCGTTAACTACTTTATAATTTTTATCAAAATATTTGTTAACATCTAATAAATTCTTAGTTGATAAAAACCATGTTTCAACAAACAATCTAACAAAACCTAATACAGCTTCTCCTTCAAATTTGCCACATGTATCACGCCAATATCCAAATCTTTCAACCTTATGAATATACTCATCTGCTAAGTTATCTCCACCACAATATGCAACCTTACCATCTATAATACTTATCTTTCGATGATTTCTATAATTAAATGCCGGATTAATATTTAATCCTAATGGATTATAATTAACAATTGTACAATTAGGAATAGATGCTATTTGTTTGATAGTTTTAGGACTTAAATTTCTTTTTGATCCTAAATCATCATAAATAATTTTTATTTCAACACCGTTTTTTCCTTTTTCTTTTAGAATTTCTAATAACTCAGTTAACAAAAAACCATCGCTAATAATAAAAGTTTCTATGAATATATATTTTTTAGCACTCTTTAATTCTTGAATCATATCTAAGTGTTTAGCTTCTGCATCACTAAAATAAGTATATTTTGTATTATTAAATGCTTCAAAGTTATTATTTTGTTGTAATACCATAACATGTTTTCTTAAACTAGTGTTAATACTATTTAAAGTTCTAAGTTGTTCTTCATTATATTCTATTTTATGAATATTATTTTCAAATTTCTTTTGTTTTCTTTTAGGTAATGTTTTACTTGTAGTATTAAAATAATACAATAAACTAAAAGGTAATGGTAATATCAGTATTAATATTGACCATGTCAGTTTATAGCTTGTTATCATAGGTTGATGAATGATATAAATAACTAATAACACTCCCAACAATTCTATCGATACGTAAACTATTTTATTTAATTCATTTGAATATGTTATTTGAAAAGCGAAAATAAATAACATTATTTGTACTAAAAATACAACTAATGTTATTATTGCGATAATTATTCTTTTCCAAATAGGTAGACTAATACGTTCATTTTGTGTCATTTATATACCTACTTTCTTGTAGTAATTATGAATGATACCCCTACTTCTTCATTTACTATTTTTATTTGCATATCAAAAAAATCTAATGTTTTTTTGACAATTGATAAACCTAACCCAAATTCTCCCTTACTGCCTTTTTCATATGGTTTAAATGCTGTTTCAATAAAATCATTTGATATATGTTCACCATCGTTATAAATTCTTAATCTGTCTTTTTTAAGAATGATTTTGATTTCTGATTTAGCATATCTTTTGGCATTATCAATAATATTATCAACTACTGTATAATAATTATCCTTATATCCATTAAAATATACTTCTTCATCTAAATCTAAGTCTATACTTAAGTTTGTTTGAAATTTATATCCTTGAACAACCTCAATAATAACCTCTTTCATATTTACTAATTCAAAGTCTTTCTTTTTAGATAAATATTCTAATGAATTATATTCTAATAACATATTTACTTTATGTTTTAAAATTTCAGCATTACTGATAATAATTTTACTGCTTTCTTCATCTGTCATTCCATCTATTTGAGCTTCAGCGTAAGATTTAATAACAGCTATTGGTGTTTTAAAGTCGTGGCTAATATTTTGTAACATTTCTTTTTTAGCTGACTCACTTAAGTATATTTCTTTTCTCATTGATTCAATAGATTTAGATAATTCACTTAATTCATCAAATCCATTATCCTCATAACTTTTTGAATATTGATTTTTAGGCATTGAATCAATGTGTTCTTGTAATTTCTTGATTCTTGAAATTACTGATGTCCCCCAAATACCAATAACCAAAACACTTACTGAACTTATAATAGCAAACACTAAAAATAATCTAGATGTTACAACCTTTGTTCTTACATTTATAAATTCTGAATTTGTAACTATTATTATATATTCACCAATATTAGTATTGTTAACTACATAATAAATATCTTCATCTTTATAATTTTCTAATTCATTTTTATAAATAACTTCTTTATGTTGATTAAAATTTTCTATTATTTCTTTTAAATTTTCACTATCTACCAATGCAGAAAAACCATCAGATTTTAAATAACCACCTTTGTTGATAATAATAAATTCAACAGGCATATCATTATTTTCTATTGGATATTTTTCGTTTGGTTCGTAATTTGAAACTATTGATGAATAAGATATAAGTCTAGAATAAACTTCTTCTTTTGTGCTTATTCTTGTTATTGTTGCAGCTAAAAATGAGAATATTGTACAAGAGATTAATAATATCGTAACAAAGATAATAACAATTTGACTTAAAATAGATATCTTTCTCATACTGTTAATCTATATCCATATCCATAAATTGTTTCTACATTTAATAAAGGAAGCTTTTGACGTAATCTTCTTAATAAATCATCTACTACACGATCACTACCAAAATAATTATCTCCCCAAATCTCATTAAGAATTTGATCTCTTGAAAAAGCCATACCAATATTATTAACAAAGTATAATAATAAGTCATATTCTTTAGAAGTTAATTGAATAACTTCACCATTTTGGCTTACACTTCTTCTTTCTTTATCAATTTCATATTCTCCTACTATTAATCTTGAATTTGAAATTTTACGATCATTTTGATAAGTTCTTGTTATTATATTCTTTACTCTTAACACTAATTCTCTTATAGAATATGGTTTAGCTAAATAATCATCTCCACCTAATTCTAAACCAACAATTTTATCAATATCTTTATCTCTTGCTGAAGTAAATATTATAGGAATGTTCTTTTCTTTATATCTTAGTGCCTTTAATAAATCATAACCACTAATTTCACCAGGAAGCATAATATCTAATATCCATAAGTCTATTTTCTTATCAATATTTGAAATAGCTTCTTCACCTGTAGTATATAATGTTACTTCATAATTGTTAGCTTCTAAATATTTAACAACTAAATTAGCTAAATTCTTTTCATCTTCAACTAACGCAATCTTATACATAATATCAACCACCGTTTCTATATTAATTTTAACACATTATTATAAATGAATAAAGGGCAACCTACATATGGCTGCCCCTCATTCTGGGAGAGTTATAGTTTGCTTATTGAAAAAAGTTTCTATCTATGTAGGGAAAGTTTTAGATAGATACTGTCCTTTAAGACACTTATAGTATACCCAAAGATTTTCGTTTTAATATCGCATAATTATGTTAAATTATGTGATTTTACTTTTAAGAAAAGAAAAAGCCTCTTTTGAGGATATAACAATTAAGTATGTATGTTATATATAGACTACAAATTGTGTTGTATGTATTAAGCTTTAATTAAGCTTGTATGTTAACTACAAATAATTAATGTATGTAGCTATAAACTATAAGGTATGTAAAAAGGGATGATAA